>JAICXU010000583.1 GCA_025934595.1 Polyangiaceae bacterium
ACTCGTCCTACCATGAGACGAGCTGGATCGCCGACGCGCTCGGCGGTGACACGATCCATCTCATACCTCGAATGAAGGACGAGATCGCGCAGCACTATCCCAATACCAAGCTCGCGTTCAGCGCGTGGTACTTCGGAGGAGGGGGTGACATCAGCGGCGCGGTCGCCACGGCGGACGTGCTCGGCATCTTCGGCGCGTACGGCGTCGATTTTGCGGCTCTCGAGCTGCCAGACGGCGGCGGCGACGATTCGTACTCGTTCGCAGGAATGCAAGCGTTCCTGAACTACGACGGCGCGGGCGGACACTTCGGCGATACGTCGGTGAAGACCACGAGCAGCGACGCGACGGCGGCCTCGATCTACGCGAGCACCGATTCCAGAGATCCCTCACATGTCGTCATCGTGGTCTTGAACAAAGAGTCTAACGATAGGATGGCGAACATCACCATCAGTGGCTCCACCAACTATTCGTCGTGCGCCGTCTACACGCTCACGTCGTCGGGCGCGAAGCTGTCCGGTGGGGCATCGCTCACGGCGTCGAAGGCCAACGAGTTCGACTATCCAATGCCGAAGCTCTCGGTCTCCGTGTTGGTGCCGAAGCCGTGATTTCCACGATGGAAACCTGCCAGTCGGTCGCATTCTGCCACGACGAGGGCAGAAAGATGGTCACACCGATTCCGGAAAACGCCGTGCAAACGGCGATCTACCGAATACCGCCTCGTGTTCCATAGGCGCCACGCGAGGCACGGAGCATGCGTATTCACCTTCCTATGGCTGAGCGTATGAAATTCAAAGGTCCCAGTGGAGTACAGGAGTTGAATCGCGTCGGCGACGTCGTGCTTCTCACTGTTGCGTCGTTGTTCGCTGCCGCGCGTGAAGGGACCTTCCAGTGGCAGCTGGCGATCGGTCTAGTGGTGTGCTGCACGACGGTGTGGCTGCTCGCGGGACGTGCGCTGCATCAATACGATCCCGCAAACGGTCGTGGATTCTTCGATGACGTCGCGATGACCATGGTGATGGTGGCGGTGGTGAGCGCGCCCATCGTGCTTCTCAGCGCCATCGAGCCCCAGCTCGTTTCGATCACGCAAGCCGCGCGCTTTTTGGTGGTGTTGCTCCCGACGACGCTGCTCTTGCGCGTGCGCGGCGTCGGGTTGCGGCTGTGGGGCTCGCGCCCGACCGTCGACGTGCTCATCGCCGGCATCGGACCTCTCGGACGGCTCACCGGAAATGAAATCGCCGACGACGACGCGACCCGCCGCGTGGTCGGCTACTTGGCGTTCGCGAACGAGGCGCCGCACGATCGTTTGCACGCGCCGCTCTTGGGAACGGTCGATGATCTCGAATCCGCGCTGCGCGAGCGTGTCGTAGGCGAAGTGTACTTCGCGTCGACCGCCACCGAAGATCGCGCGCAGCTGCAGGAGGGAATCCGCACGTGTGAGAAGCTCGGCGTGCCGTTCGCTCTTCCCGTGTGCGCGTATCGACTCACGCGCGCGAAGATCACGAACCCGTCGTCCGACGGCTACCTCCACTTCTTGACGGTGCGGCCCAAGCGCTTCGAGCGCATGTGCAAACGCGGCTTCGACATTCTCGCGTCGATCGGCGCGCTCATCGTGCTCTCGCCGCTGCTTCTCCTCACCGCGCTCGCGGTGGCGATCACGTCGCCGGGTCCCGTGCTCTTCAAGCAAGAGCGCGTCGGTCTCCACGGTCGCAAGTTCAACATGCTCAAGTTCCGCTCGATGGTCGCCGACGCCGAAGCGCTCAAAGCGCGTCTCATGGCGGCGAACGAAAGGAGCGGACCGGTGTTCAAGATGAAGCGAGATCCGCGCGTGACGCGTGTCGGCCGGTTCATTCGCAAGTACAGCATCGACGAGCTTCCGCAGCTCGTGAACGTGCTTCGCGGCGACATGTCGCTCGTCGGTCCGCGTCCGCCGTTGGCGAGCGAGGTGGCGAAGTACGAGGGCTGGCAATACCGCCGCCTCTCCGTGAGGCCCGGCCTCACGTGTGTTTGGCAAGTCAGTGGTCGCGACAACATTTCGTTCGAGGAGTGGATGCTCCTCGACATGCGGTACATCGACCACTGGAGCCTCATGGCCGACTTCGATCTCATTCGACGAACGATTCCCGTGGTGCTTCTTGGACGAGGGGCAAGCTAATGGTGAGGAACGGAAAGAACGGCGCAAAGCAGCTCGCGCTCATCGTCGACGACGACCCCGATCTGCTGAAGTCCATGGTTGCGCAGCTCACGGGCATGAACTTCGAGGTGCTCGACGCGCTTCATTACGATGCGGCCGTATTGCACCTATCTTCACGGCAGCCTCATCTCGTTTGTTTGGATGTCGATCTACCACGTCAATCCGGATACGAGCTGTGTGAGTACATTCGAGGACCCCTCGGATTGATGAGGGTGCCGATCCTCATGATGTGCGAGTCGGGTTATCCGGAAGACATGGCCCACGCGGAGGTGGCAGGTGCGAACGTGTTCCTGAAAAAGCCTTTTACGATGCCGCAGCTCCGTTCCTGTGTCGAAGCGTTGGTCGAGCCAGGACACCGAAGCGTTCCCCACTTGCGCCGTCTCTTGGTGTGGCGATGAGGGCGCGAACGTCGTCGCGAGGCCTCACCCTATGCGCGATTGCGCTCGGTTTCGCGCTCAGTGCGTGCGCGAGCCAGGGAAGCTACGTGTGGGTCGACGATCTCACGGAAACGCAAGCCCCGGACGAGTACGCCATTCAGTCGGGTGATCTCATCGCCGTGACCGTGTTCAATCAAGAGAACATGTCGGCTCACGCGCGCGTGCGTAGCGATGGACGAATCGCGCTCCCATTTTTGGGTGACGTCGAGGTCCGCGGCAAGTCACCCGCTACCGTCTCGAGAGAGCTCGAGGTTCGATTGAAGCAATACGTCGTGACTCCCGCCGTGACCGTCACGGTCGAGGAGAGCCAACCGACCGCCGTCTCCGTGCTCGGCGAGGTCAATCACCCGGGAGTCTATACATTGAATCCCTCTGCCGGCGTCTTGCAGGGGCTTGCTGCGGCGGGAGGGGTCACCGACTACGCAAGCTTGGGATCCATCTTCGTCGTTCGGCGCGCACCTACACAGCGCATTCGATTCACATACGCATCGCTCACGCACGGTGAGGAGCGTGCGGTAGCATTTCGACTCCACGCGGGCGATGTCGTGGTCGTCGAGTAATGGATGATACCGCTCTGCGCGCTCTCGGCGGATCTCGCCGCGGTAGTGACGGCCTCCGACCGAACCGAGATGCGTGCGCGCGCGCCGGGATCCGCGCCGCCCGATACGTCGCTCGATTTCGAGACGGACCCCGAGCTCGGATTGAAGCTCTCCTCTCCACGCGTCCGCTACTCGCTCGGATACACGCCGCGGCTCACGTTTTGGGACATCAACGTGAC
>JAICXU010000814.1 GCA_025934595.1 Polyangiaceae bacterium
ACATCCTGCCCGGTCTTGGCCTTCCAATATTTCGCGAAGGCCTCGTTGTATTCTTTGTAGAACTCGCGCGTCGGATCATAGGAGACGTTCAGCAGCGTCACCTCCTTCGCACGGCCCATCGCAACGGCCGCAACCGTCAGGATCACCAAGGCGAGGCGGATCGAATTCGTCATGGCGGATCAGAACGAAAGCTGGAAACGGGAGATCAGCGCCTTTTCGTCCTGCCGCAGCAGGGCGGCGGCCGGCACGGTAGGCGCCAGCGCGTTCAGGTCGAAACGCGTCTGATAATAGTCGAAGGTGAAGCGAACGATTTTGCTGAGGTACCAGTTCAGCCCGACGCCGATCGACTTGGCCGCCTCGGCGTTGCTGCCCGGAGACGCGAAGGTCGGAAACGCCGCGTCGTCGATGTCGAGTTCGCCGTACCTCGTCGCGACTTCGAAAGCGCCCCACGTCCCCGCCGACCAGTCGAAGTTGGTTCTGGGCACGACTCCGGTGTACGAGGAGTCTTCGCCGGTCAACACCCAGCCCGCCGCAACCTGCCACGAGCGATTGCGCAGCTCGGTCTTCGGCGCCATGTGCGAGGCCTTCACCATCGCGAGAGCGAGCACGCCTTCATCGGGAGCCTTCGCCGAGCTCGTCACCTCGCCGATTTTTTCGCCTTCGACGGTCGAGACGGCGGCGCCTTTTTCGATCGGGCCGTCGGCTTCGACGGCAAGCGACACGAGCTTTCGTTTCACGTGACCGCGCATCTCGAGCATGCACACGACCTCTTGACCGAGGTAGCAGCCCTTTTCGAATGACACGGCGCGCTTCTCGAGCGCAGCTTCTTGCGGATAGAGCGCGCCATCGAAGTCGACTCCGAAACGGGGCGCGCCCGTGATCTGCGAAAGAACGGCGAGCGTGTCCGCGCTACCGAGGACGCCTCCCGCCGACACGAGCGCGGCCTCGATCTTCGATGCGTCCGCGCTCTTGGCAACGACGACGCCGGCCGCTTCTTGCACGCCGGTGGTCGCCCCGGCCGCGCGCGCGGACTCGATGATCTTCGCGCTCTGCGACCCTACGACGCGCCACACCGCCGCGTCGTCGTCGACGGTGAGCTCGCAATCTTCCATCACCAAATACTTTTCCCACGCCGCGCGCACGGCGCTGGCCTGGGAGGTCGGCAACGTCACGAGGATCGCCGCGTGCTCCAAAATGACGCTGAAATCAGCCATAATTCGGCCTTTTTGCGTAACGGCGAGCCCGTAGAGAAATGTGCCGGGCGTGAGCTTCGCGACATCGCACGTGACGATGCCATTGAGCCACGTCACGCGATCCTCGCCCGTGACGCGGAGCACGGTGCGATCCTTCTCGCGGACGGCGAGCGCACCGTGCTTCGCGATTTGGAGCTCTTCGCCGAGATCCATGGCTCCTTCATAATCACGTTTGGCGCGCGCTGCCGCAGTTTCGATTGACGAGAGGTGGTAGGGCCTTCAGGCTGATGGTTCCATGTCGGGCATTGGCGTCATTTTGAACCCGCGCAGCAGGAAAAACCTGCGAGATCCGCGGGCCGCGCGGAGGCTGGCGCGGACGCTCGGCGATCACGGCGTGGTGCGTGAGGCGCGGAACCTCGACGACCTCTACAAAATCGCGGAAGACTTCAAAAAGCAGGAGATCGACGTCCTCGGCATCTCCGGCGGTGACGGCACGAACCACGTCACGATCACGGGCTTCATCGACGTCTACGACGGAAGCGCTTTGCCTCAATTGGCGTTCTTGCGGGGAGGCACCATGAACACCGTCGCGAACTCCGTCGGCGTCAGGCACGGGCGGCCCGAAGGCCTGCTCGGCGTATTGATCCGCGCCTACGCCGCACGTGCTGCCGCTCCGCTCGTCGACGTCGAGCGGCACGTGCTCAGGATCGAGCCCACTGGAAAGAAGACGGCGGAAGATCGCACGCACTACGGATTTTTGTTCGGCACCGGCGTCGTGTACGGATTTTTGGCGGAGTATTATCGCGGCGGAGAGCCCTCGCCTCTCGTCGCGGCGAAGACGCTCGCGCGCGGCGTCGGCAGCACGATCGTGCGGGGCGAGATGATCACACGGATGGCGCGGCCCTTTCGCGGATCGGTCGACGTGTACGAGGACGATTCCGGAGCGCGCGCAGACCTGTCGCGCGTCCAGAAGGATCGGGCGGAAAAATGGCCGGAACGCGATTACCTCGCGGTGGCGTGCGGCACCATCGACCAGATCGGGCTCGGGTTCAAACCGTTCTATCGTTATGCGGAGAGGCCCGAGGCGTTCCACATTCTCGGCATCCAGACCTCGGCGATGGGATTCGTACGTGAGCTCGCGCGCGTGCACAAAGGCGTCGCGATGAAGAGCGGCAAGACGCTCGATGCGGTGACGAGCCGAGCTGTCGTGCGCAGCGC
>JAICXU010000875.1 GCA_025934595.1 Polyangiaceae bacterium
AAGCCGTACGGAAGGCCCTTCCGCGCCTTGATCGAATAGAGCTGCAGCACGTTGTCCGGCGACGTGTTCTGCACCGAGCTTTGCTTCGAGTTCGGGTCCTGACTCCCGCGCGTCCCGAGGTGCCAGTACTGAAGGCTCGGGGAACCCGGGACGCTGCGGTCGGCCGAGATGCCCGTGTAGCTCGCCTGCAGCGACACCTGAAAGCCGCCGATGCCGGTCGTGCGCGCGGTGTAGAACGCGTTCGGCGCGATCGCGAAGCCGAGCTCCGAGATCATGTTCTTGAACGCCGCGTTGTCCGGCAAGCACGTCGCGAAGTTCGGCGTCACGCCTTGATTGACGGCGCCTTGCGGATTCGCGGCTACGCCCTGACACGAGAGGCCGGCCGGCAATCCTACGGGCTGGAGCACGAGCCGCTCGGGCGCGGGATCCATGCTTCCGGCGTGAGCGGTGCTCGCCTCGAACGTGAGCCCGATCAACATCAGTAGCGCGCAAACTTGACGCGCGTGTAGACACGTGGCGGCGGCCGCTCTTCGCAAGTCGATCCTCGACGCTTACGCTACGTTTCGCGGGAGAGTTCCGTCAAGCACACTGGCAGATTGCGCCGTGCCCCCGAGCGCGCCTCGCCGTCCACGACACGCCTGCCATAGCTCGCGGAGCCGCGAAGATGCGCGCGAGCCTTGTTTTTCGCGCATTTCGTCGTGGCATTGCCGTTGCTCTTGCATCGCATGCGATAAGCCGCCTTTTCGCGGTCAGCACGAGTCAGGACGCGCGCGAGGCTGCGCGCTAGCGAGGTGCGAGAATGCGATGGAAGAATGATGGGACCGCGGTCGCCTTGGTCTTGGGAATCGTTTTCGTGGCGGCGTGCGGATCGAGCGCCTCGGATGCGTCTGGCTTCGACGGCACCGTCGCCGCGACCGACGGTGGAACCGGTCCGTCGCAGGGCGGTAGTGGTTTCGCCGGCGATGCGGGGCCGGAGCAAAAAGCCGAGTCGAGCTACCAATCTCCCGTAGCGACCGGAAAGTACGTGTGGGTCGCCAATCCCACGAGCGGACGTGTCGCGTACATCGATGCGACGACCCTCGAAGTGCACACCGTCGAGGCCGGCAATGGACCGACGTACCTCGCGCCGCTGGTCAATCCCGCCGTCGACAGCGCCATCGTCCTGAACGTCGTCTCGAACGACGCGACGCTGCTCAAAGCCAGCGGCTCGAACGTCACCGCGACGAATTTCAAAGTCGCGCCGGGCGCGAACACGTGGGCGACGTCGAGCGACGGTCGATGGGCGATCGCATGGACGAACGCGCTCAGCATGAAGAATCCGGATCCCGTCGACGGCTTTCAAGACGTGAGCGTCGTCGACGTCACCGGCGTCGTCGCGCCCGTCGTCTTGTCGGTCGGCTATCGACCCGTGAGCGTCGGATTCACGGGAAATTCCCAGGAAGCGTATGCCGTCACGCAAGACGGCATCTCCATCATCGATCTCACGGGCGCTTCTCCCATTCTCGAAAAGAACGTCGCTATCAGCACCGATCCGCTCGAGGACCCGGGCACGCGCGACGTGTCGGTCACGCCCGACGGATCGCTCGCGTTCGTGCGGCGCGACGGCTCGCCCGACATCACGGTGGTGTCGCTCGCCGACGGCACGCTCGTCACCGTCACGCTTCCGGGCAACGTCACCGATCTTCGTTTGAGCGCAGCTGGCGACGAAGCGCTCGCGGTCGTGCGCGACACGAGCACGGTCGGCATTCTTCCCGTGCCCGGAATTTTCACCGACCCGACGACGTTCCAAACCGTCAGCATCACGGACGACACGGTCGGCTCCGTCGTGCTGTCGCAATCGGGATCGACCGGTCTCCTCTATACGAGCGCATTGCCGGTCGACGACATGACCGTGCTCCAGATCGGCGCGTCCCCCACGTATCGCACGCTGAAGCTCTATTCCCCCGTGCTCGCGGTGTTTCCGACGCCCGACGCGAGCTACGCCGTCGTGCTTCATGATCAGCTGCCGGCGGGCACGACGCATCCGGGCGCGTTCAGCATCGTGCCGGTCGCGCAAAATCTTCCCGCGCGGATCGTCGGAACCGAAGCGCCGCCGACCGCGGTGGCGATGGCGCCCGGCAACACGCGCGGCATCGTGGCCGAGCGCGACGACACGACGGAGGTCTACGGCGCGTACATCGCGAAGATGCCGGAGCTCACCTACGATCGCTACAC
>JAICXU010000522.1 GCA_025934595.1 Polyangiaceae bacterium
CGCCTGCACCTGCGTCGATGCCTTGGCTGCTGAAGCCGTCTCCATGTTTGGCACTGCTACAAGCCACGATGGCAGCCGAAGTCGCGGCGAATCCGAGAAGCAGCGAGCGCGTTCGCATGGTGCCGAACTGTAGCGGGCGTCTTCCGGTCGGCAAGGCATAAATTTACGACGTAAACAAAATAAATAATCTAATTCATCGAAAATAGAGCTAAAAATGAAGTAAGTGGTCCATTTCGATTTATCTCGTAAATCGCCAAGATCTGCCGGGGCGCGCAGCGGCGGAAAGATCGCCGCAGCGCCAGCCGTCGCGGTTACCATGCAAGCGATGACCAAAGAGCTCGTGAAGAAACGTCGACGCGCCGCGGGACCGGCGATGCCTCTCTCGCGCGAGCGAATCGTCGACGCTGCGCTCGCGCTCATCGACGCGCGCGGTCACGAAGCGTTCAGCATGCGCAAGCTCGGCGCCGAGCTCGATTGCGAGGCGATGGCTCTCTACAACCATTTCGCGAACAAGAATTTGCTGCTCGACGCCGTCGTCGATCGCATGCTGAAAAAAGTCGTCGTGCCGCCGCGTGACTTCGGTCCTTGGATCGAACGCACGCGAGCCTATTCGCAGTCGTTTCATGCGCTCGTGCGCATCCATCCGGGGGCGTTTCCTCTGTTCGCCATGCGACGCTTCCACGAGAAGCACGGGCTCGCGTTGCTCGACGAAGCGTTCGCGACGATCTTGGACGAAGGCATCGAGCCGCGCCTGGCGGTGAAGCTCTATCGCACGCTTGCGAATTTCTTGGCGGGTACGGGGCTGAACGAGCTGATGCTCCTCACCGACGTCGCCACGGGTGGCGCGACGCGGACGACTGCCGAAAATGAATCGCACCCGGCCCTTGCCGCGGTGAGCCCTTATCTTGGTCCCGCCTACTTCGACGAAGTGTTCGAGTATGGGCTCGACATCATCCTCGCCGGCTTCGAAGAAGCGGTGCGGAGCCATCGCGCGAAGTCGGAAAAAAAGACGGGATCGCAGCCAAAATAGGCTGGAAAACGACGCGATTTACTGTGTTCTGCCCCAGGTGCGCAGCGCCGATGTCGTGAGCGCTTCGGGCTTCGCGGACTCGGCGGTGACGCCACTCGAGCCCATCTCGTCGAGATCTTTCTCGAGCAAACCTTCGAGGGCCCGCGCGGCGATCGGATGCGTGGAGCTCGTATCGAGGGCGCACGCCGGATCGAGCGATGCGACACACACGACCTCGCGCTTGGAGCTGCCCGCCAAAATGAAATCGCCCCACGCGAGCGCAAATCGATCGCGTGCGGTCGCGAGGAGCGGCCTTCCGTTCGCAGGTGGGCCATGCGCCGCCGTCTCACGCAGATCGATGCCGTGAAAATCGGGAGGCGGCGCGAGGCCGAGCGCGTCGAGCATCGTCTTCGCGAGATCGACGTCGGCGGTGCGATGACGCACGTGGATCGCGGGCGCGACATGCACCGCGGGTCGAACGACGAGCGGCGCGAGCAGCGCGATCTCTTCTGGAGGTCCGCCTTCGCCGAAAGGAACTCGCGCGGACTCGTCGACCGGCACGTCGCTCGTCACGATGATCATCGTATCGTCGTCGCGCCCCGCGCGTTTCACGGCCTCGAGCAATCGACCGAGCGCAGCGTCGTTGTACGAAAGCGAGCTCGCATAGAGCGCCCAAAGCCGCTCGCGATCGGCGTCGGTGAGATGATACGCGGGAGGCGAATGTCGCGCGCGCGCGAGCAGCTCGCCGGCCTGGCGCGGATCGAGCGATCCCATGTAATTTGCCGGTGGAAGGCCCTTGAGCTCGTCGGGCGAGGAGTCCCAAGGCGGATGACCGCCGCGCGCATGGAGCACGACGAGAAAGCGGTCGGCTTTGTGCGTCTCGACGAACGCCGCGGCGTCGTCGAACACTTTCGTCGATGGCGATTCGTCTGGCGACTGGGAAACCATCGTCTCCCACGATCGATCGAAGCCGAAGGGCTCTTGCGTGGTCGGGTTCGCGGAAAAAAATCCGGTGACGACGCCTCCCTGTCGCGCGGCATCCGCGACCGTGACGACGGAGGCGGGGAGTCGCGCATCGGGCTCGTCCATTTTGATCGCGCGCGCGGCGCGTCCCGTCAGCATCGACGCCAGCGTGCCGGATGCGAACGTCGTCCCCGCCCGATGTTGATCGAAAATCAACGCGTGCTCTGCGACCTGCCCGAGCGCCGGCAGATCGCTCTGCCCTCCGTAGAGACGCAGCGCTCGGAGCGAAATGTCGCCGAGCACGACGAGGATGACGCCGCGAGCAGGAGCTTCGGGCGGTAGCGGCCCCCATCCAGGGACCTCGACGCGCGGCTCGCCGAAGATCACCCGTGCGTCGTTCGATGCGCGCGTCACCGCGAGCTCGATCGCGCCGAGGGTGCCGTCCAGATCGTTTCCTTCGAGATCGACCGGCAGCGATCCCGTCGTCCAACCTTGCCCGCTCTTCACGGAGAGTTTTTCGAGAACCTTCGTGGGCGAGCGATCTTGGAGAAGGAGCACCTCGACGTCGGCGTCACCATTCCCTTGAATTCCCGCCGAAAACGCCACCTTTGCGCCTCTCGGGATCCATCCGATACAGCGTAAAAAGCCCGGGCCACGCACGGCGATCGACTCTTTGGCGACGCCGCCGAGCGTCGCTTGCGCGGAAAAGTCCGTGCGCGTCGGCGCGGCGTAGCTCGGATCGACATCGCCGCTGCCGACGTGGATCCAGTCGATCTCCCCGAGCGGCTGACCACTCGCGGTCTTCGGCACGGGACCGAACCTCACCGTGATCTCGTTGTCACCTGGCGCGAGCAGCTTCTGCGTCGACTTTGCGGTCACGGTCGCAACGTCGTCTTTCACGAGCTGCACGACGCCGGCTGATTTTCCGTTCACGAAGATCGAAGCGTTCTTCGCGGCCCCACCGCGAATGCGGAGCGTGACGAAGGTCGGTGCGTCGACGTCGGCTTCGCTTCCGGCGAAATACGTGAGCGCGAGGCTCTTCGAACGAACGCGAGCGAACGTGACGCCGGCGCGCTCGATGTCTTCGATGTCGCCCGCGTGCTCGCGCGAATAAAATCGGCGCGACGATTTTTCTCCGAGATCGAGGAGCGCGCCCTCGTGGCCCATCATGCAGCCGTCGAACGATGCGATGGGATCGATCGAAGTCTCCGGTGCATGCGCCGCTTCATCCACGGACGCGCTGCTCGTCGGCGTAGCGGTCGTGGCGGGTGACGTGCTCGACGAAGAGCAACGACACGCAGGAATCGTGGAGACCAAAGCTGCGACGAAAACGCCGCGCAGCTCGGACGGCTTCACGGCGTTACGCCGGCGTCCCCTTTTTCGACGGCTGCGGGGAGCGCTTCGAGCGTCGCCGGCTGGGCGGCTGCAGCGACGTGATCGCGCGACGATTCCACGGACGTCGTGCCATTGTCGATCGTCCATTTGAGGACCGCTGCGGCCGAGAGCGACAGAACGAGAAGGCCGATGATCGGTAGCCAACCGCCTTTGTTCTTCGGGAGCGGCGGAGGGTCGGACGGAGCGACGGCGGACAGCGGCGTCTGCGGCTCGCTCGCGTGCGTGACGGGGATTTCGTCGTCGAAATCCGAATCGTCGTCGTCGTCGCTCTCGTCCTCGTCGACCTCGAAGTCTTCGATTTTCGCTTCGGGCATCGCTTGACGAGCGACGGGTGAGGGCGTCGGCGGCATGGCGGTGAGCTCATAGACCGGATCGACGTCGGTGCGCTGCACGGCGTTCTTCTCCG
>JAICXU010000775.1 GCA_025934595.1 Polyangiaceae bacterium
CGCCGGCGAGCTCGAGCTCGTAAGCCACGCTGAGCGCGACGACGGGAAATGCATCGAGCGGCCGACGCGTCTCGTACGAGAGCGGCCGTGTTTGCGTGAGCGGCGCGCTCTCCGCCTCGTCGTCCAAGAAGACGCGCTCGCACGCGAGCCCGCTCGCTTCCATGATCGCGCGATAGATACGCTGATATCCGAGCGAGCTCATGCCCGCGGCGTACGGCGATGGATACGCGAGCGCGATCGTGAACGGCGCCTCTTTCGAGACGCGCCCCGTTTCGTCGGCGAGGCGCTTTCGAACGAGCGCGTCGATGTGCGATCCGGTTCTCACGCACGGACTATAGTTTCTCGCGCGCAGTCTCGCACGCGGACACTTGAAAATAAGGGTTTCGCGCGTCCAGGTACTTTTTGCCGATGGAGTGCGCGCATTTGCACGTGAGGGCCGGCGTGGTTTTGCCGTCCGGATACCGACGAATCGCGTTTATGCTCGGACAATGTCTCCGAGCGAAGGACCGAATTCGGCCAAGCCCACGCCGGAGCTCCGCAAGTTCTGTCTCGCGCTCGAGCATTATCGCCGCACGCCGGAAGGTCGCGTGCGCACGAGCGAGGAATTTCTGGCGACATTTTTTCCGCACGACAGCGAGATCGTCGCGGATCAAATCTTTCGATACATCGCCCGCGAAACGCGCGCGAAAATCCTCGCCGGCTGGAAGATCCGCGGCCCGAAAACGGCGCTCCGCGACGACGACGTGAAGACCGAGAAGGTCGTCTACGACCACTTGATGGCGGGCGACATCGATCACGCCGTGTTCGAGGAGGGCATCTCGCCCGAGGTCCTCATTGCGTCCGTGCCGCTCACCGAATGGTGGATTTTCTGGCGGACGGGACGCTTGTCGGCATCCGTCCTCGTCTACGCGCTCACGGTCGCGCGCGAACAAAAGCTGCTCGACGCGAAATGGTTTTTGGACAACGTCGTGGCGACCGAAGGTGACGCGCGAGGCATCGATGTGTTCGCGCCGCGGCTCACGAAAGAGGATTTGTCGTCGTGGGTTCGCGCCATCGCGAAGAGCTCGAATGCGACGCCCGACGGCATCATGAGCGCGATTGGTTGGGACAAGGCGCTCGGCTGCTTGTCGGTGAGCTCGCTCATGATCCTGCTCGACGCGCTCATCACGCGCATCGGCCTCGCGCTCGATTTGCCGACCGATCTCGAAGATCAAGTCGATCTCGAACGCACCGTCGTCCAGTCGTGGGCCGAAAAAAAAGAGGCGAGAAAGTCCTAACCGCCAAGCCGCCAAGGCCGTTGAGAGGAAAAAATCCCGATCTATGGCTTGGCGCTCTCCGCGGCTTGGCGGTTCGTCTTTTTCTTCCGCACCCATTCGAGGAGCGCGGGCATGAACACGACGCCGGCCGATAGGCACGAGATTTCGCCCATCACCGCGACGAGCCCGAAGAGGAAGAGGGCGCGGTTCTCCGCCATGAGGAGCGACGAGTAGCCGATGATCGTGGTGAGCGAGCAGAGCGCAACGGCGCTGCCGGTGGATCGCACGGCGAGCGCGACGTCCTCCTCGCCGTCCTCGACGTAGCGGCTCACGACGTTGACCGCGTAATCGACGCCGATGCCGAACGTGATCGGAAACGCGATGAAGTTCGCGAAATTGATCTTCACCCGAAAGAGCATCGTGCCCGCGAGGAGCCAGAGCACGCCGACGATGAGCGATCCGATGACGTAAAATGCGGTGGATCGGCCGCGAAAGAGCGCGAGCACGATGAGCATCACCCCGAAGAATGCAACCGTGCACGCGATCGGGCCGTCGTGCTGGATGGATTCGAGAATGTCGGCCGAGAGCGCGAGCGAGCCGGCGACGCGAGCCGGACGGCCAGGCCCCGATGCGGCGAGCGCGCGCAAGTCTTTCACGAATCCGACGAGTGAAGGGCCTTCCCAGAGCGCCTTCGAAGGTCGCGGATAGACGAGGACGGTCTTGCCGACCGACCCATCGCGCTCGCGCATCGCGGTGAGAAAGACGCGCGGCAAATCGTCGACGGTAATTTCCTTGTCGTCCGCGTTGTCGACGATGCGCTCGACGTCGGCGCGCTTGTCCTCGGCGATGAGCGATCGAATTTTCGGCGTCAGGTCCTCGCTGATTTGATCGAACTCCTCGAGCTTCTCTTTTTGCTGCGAAGGGAGCACGTCGTCGATGGTGCGGACGCTCGCGACCATCTCGTTCATCGGAGGCTTCGAGATCGCGTCGCGCACATGCGATTCGATGACGGTGGCCTCGTCGTGATTGTCGGCGAGCAGGACCACCGGCGTCAGATACGTGCCGAGGAGGTCATCCATCTTGCGACCCCAGTAGCCCTCGCCGTTCGTCCACGTGTCGGCGCGTCGCAGCTTCGAAAAATCGTATTCGAGATGCGACATGTCGAACGTGCGCGCGAGAAAAATGGCGCCGATCGTGAGGGCACCGCCGAAGAGCACGATCGCGCGCGGAGCTCTCGTGACCGCGCTCGCGACCCACGCCATGATCCGCGATTGCTCGGAGAC
>JAICXU010000141.1 GCA_025934595.1 Polyangiaceae bacterium
AAAATGCGGCGATCGAGGCGTGCTCCGCCGCGGCTTCGCGCGCCCACTCGATCGCGAGCGCGTCGCGCTCCTCGCGCGTCCACAGATCCAAATTTGGTTGCGTCGATCCGTTCCAATCTTCGCGCGCGCTCGTTTTTGCCACGCGAGCTTCGCCTTCCACGCGAAGAGGGCGGCCGAGAAACGGCATCGGCCGAAAGGCAGTGCCGCCGTCGGGAAGCTTCACCTCGCGCATGCCTTGCGGGTGCAGCGGACCGATGGGCACGGGCTGCCCGGGCGTCGTCGTCGCAAGCGCGGCATCGCTCGTCGCGGCGGCCGTCGACGTCGCGATCGTGCCCGCGCTGGACGAGCTCGCGGTGGGCGCGGGGATGGTCGCCGTGGTCGTCGGCGCGGTGTCCGGCGATGCGGCGCTCCCATGGCACCCTGCGATCGCGCTCGCGTCGAGAGCGATGCCCATCGCGAGAAGAAATCGAGCCTGAAGACGCAGAGATTCGCGGACGCGCATCGCGCGAGAGTACACGTCTTGCGAAGGCTGGTTATTCCTTCTTGTTGATCTTGTCGTTCAACATCTTGACGGCCGCGGGACAACCCTCGTTCGACAGCTTCTTGTTGAGCGAATCGTAATAATTTTTCGTGACGCTCGCGCCTTCCGCCACCATGTCGACGACCTTCGGATCTCCCGACGCGCGCACGAGGTAGTCGACCTGGATCTCCGGATCGCGCACGTTGATCTTCGACTTCGCGAGGCTCCGCACGCGGCTGTCGCCGAGCGGCGAAGGCTTGATGGATTTGTACGTGACGTTGTAGTCGAGCGTCTTCTTGATCGTCTTCTTGTAGCTCTTTTGCAAAACGAGCCGGAGGAGCCGCGTCAGCTCCGCTTGCTGCGCGGGCGTGACCTTCGCGTTCCAGTTCGTGCAGCCGGGGATGGCGGGCGGGCAGGGCTGGCCGAGCGAGCGGCGCGCGAACTCGTCGTAGTCGACGAACGAGTCGATGAGCGCGTTCTGCGCCGACTCACCTTGGTTCGCGCGGAGCGAGGCTTCCATCGCCGCCTCTTCTTTTTGGATGAACGCGAGCGCCGAGGCGTCGTCGGCTTGCGCGGTGGAGCCCATCAAAAAAACGGTGCCGAGCACGGCAAGAGCCTGCGCTCCAATCTTGAGCACGGAGGAGCGCTTCATCGTGTACGAGGTAGGGCGTTTCACGGGGTTCATGTATTGCCCCGTTGGACGAGAAGTCAACCTGCCCCATTCACCGCGCCGGAGGCCGCTATTTCCAGCGCTTTCGTGCTCTTCGGGAGGATCACGCGGAACAGCGCGCCCGCTGAGGTAGAGCCCACCGAAATCGACGCACCGAAGGGAGCGTGCTCGTCGATGATGCGCTTCACGACGGCGAGACCGATGCCCGCGCCGTGCGAACGCGTCGTGTAGAACGCATCGAAAATTCGTCCGCGGGCCTCGTCGCTCAGGCCGGGTCCCGAGTCTTGCACCTCGAGCTCGATGGAGGTCGAGCGCGATACGAGCCTGACCTCGACTTTTCCTTGCTCCGGCGAAGCCTGTACGGCGTTGCGCACCAGGTTCCACAAGACTTGTCGGATTTGCGCGCCGTCACATCGGGCGAGCGCAGGCTCGTCGGCAGCGTGGATTTCGATCGGCACATTTCCGCCATTTTCGGATCGCCGCGCGAGCGCCACCACCTCGCGCGCGAGCGCGCCGACATCGACGTCAGCGATTTCTGCTGGGCGTGGTCGCGAAAGATCGAGCATGTCGCTGACGAGCTCGTTCAAGCGCGCCGCTTCACGATGCACGATCGCACAGAGCTGCTTTTCTTCTTCGGAGAGCGCCGTCGACTCGCGCAGCATCTCGACCGACCCGGAGATCGACCCGAGCGGATTTCGGATTTCGTGCGCGAGCCAGGCGGCGATGCGTCCGAGCTCCGCGAGGCGCTCCGCTTCGTGCGCACGAACCTCCGCTTTTTCCAGCGCGCCGCCCGTGATGCGCAAACGCTCCGCGAGATACGCGGCGAGAACGGCGACGAAGAGAATGCCGAGGCCATTGACCAAGATCGGATAGCCGAGCTCCGTGAACGCGAGGACATGGATGTCGCGCGTCTGATCGGCAGGCGGCATGATGAAGCCGAGCTCGGTGCCCGCGATGAGCGCGCCGTAGAGAGCAAGCCCCGAAGCCGCCGCGATCGTCGCGCCGCGAGCGCCGATGAGGATCGCGCCGACGAGGCACGTCAGCGCGTAGAACGACGTCGCGCCGCTCGTCGCTCCACCGGACACGTACACGATCGCGGTCCACGTCGCTTGATCGAGGATGATTTGCGCCATCGCGAGCTGTCGCGGAAATTTTTTCGCTCGAAGCACGAGCGCGTACACGCCGCCGAGCGCGTACGAGACGCCGATGGACGAAAAGACGATGCGAAGGCTGAAAGGATAGCGTTCGAGCTGTCCGCCGAAATAGAGGAACGCGAGCGCTCCGAGGAGCAGCGTCAAGAACGCGAGGCGAAGCCCCGTGATCCACGCGAGACGTCCGTAGAGCGCTTCGTCGATGGCCCGGGGCTCGAGAGCCACGGCGCTATCCGCCTTTGATCTTGCCCGCGATGCTGAAGATCGGCAGGTACATCGCGATGAGCACGACGCCGACGGTGCCGCCGATGCCGACCATCATCGCGGGCTCGATGAGGCTCGTCAGCGCTGCGACGGCGACGTCGACCTCTTCTTCGTAGAAGTCGGCGATCTTCGAGAGCATCGCATCGAGCGCTCCGGTTTGCTCGCCGACGCCGACCATCTGCACGACCATCGGCGGAAAAATGTTCGTCTCCGTGAGCGGGCCCGCCATGTTCTTGCCTTCGCTGATGCGGAGGCGCGTGTAGAGAATGGCTTCCTCGACGATCACGTTTCCAGCCGTTTTTGCGACGATTTCGAGCGCGTCGAGGATGGGCACGCCGGACGAAAGCAGCGTGCCGAGCGTGCGCGTGAAGCGCGCGACCGCGATCTTGCGGAGGACGTTGCCGATGATCGGCAGCTTCAAAAACACGCGGTGGTAGATCTTTTTGCCGCGCGGATTTTTGTACGAATAGACGACGGCGGTGACGAAGGCGATGAGCCCCAAGATCATGAAGATGATGTTGCCGACGAAGAACTCCGACACGGCGATGACGCCCGACGTGAGCGCGGGAAGGTCGTCTTTCGAGCCGAGGTCTTTGAAGATGTTCTTGAACGAAGGAATGACGAACCCGAGCAAGATGCACATGACGCCCAAGAACACGAAGAGGACGACGCTCGGATACACCATGGCGCCGCGCACCTGCCGCGCGAGCTTCATGGCCTTTTCGTTGTAGACGGCGAGCCGATTCAGGATCGTGTCGAGAATGCCGCCGACCTCGCCCGCTTGGACGAGGTTCGTGTAGAGCGCATCGAATACCTTGGGATGTCGCCGGAGCGAATCGCTGAACGTCGAACCTTGCTCGACGCTCGACTTGATGTCCTTGAGGACGTCCGCGAAGTGTTTGTTGTCGGTCTGACCTTGCAGGATGTCGAGGCACTGCACGATGGGAAGTCCGGCGTCGATCATCGTCGCGAAGAGGCGCGTGAACGTGACGAGATCTTTTCCGCTGACGCCGCTTCCGAATTGCGGAAGCTTGAGCTCGCGTGGCTTCTTCTTGACCTTCGTCGGCGTGAGCTGTTGCTGCCGAAGACGGGCCTCGACGGCATCTTCGCTCTCCGCCTCCATCGCTCCTTTTCGGAGCTCGCCGGTGCGGGCGCGCGCTTCCCAGACCCACTCGGCCATCGTGAATCATAGTATCGAGGTGCCGGGGATGAGGTCAAAGTCGATGCGACTTACGGAAGGCCGGGTTCTAGCGCGGGAATGTAACGAAGTAGCCCACCGCATCGTGGCGAGCGGCGTCGCGCCCATCGCGGCCGCGGGCTTTGCGACGCCGAAACAAGGGATTTTTGCGGGTGGATCCGTCGATACGATCTTCGACCTCGCCAGTCTCACGAAGCCCATGACGGCGGTGGCGATCGCGCGAAGCCCGCTCGGGCGTCACGAAAAATTGGGCGATGTGCTGCCCGAGACGAAGGGCACGGCGAGCGCGGACGCGACGATCGAGCTCTGCCTCTCGCATCGCGCGGGCCTCGAGGCGCACCTGAAGCTGTGGCTTCGTGAAAACATGCATAATACATCCATTTTGCAGGAAGCGGCGAATGCGCGACGCATCGATGCGCAAGGCGCGTATCCGCCCGAGGGCTTCCCGCCGGTTTACAGCGATCTCGGATATCTCCTCGCGGGCGCGGCGCTCGCGCGCCGGATGAACGCGGTGGATGCGGGAGCGGCGATCGAAGACCTCCTCATCGCGCCGCTCGGCCTCGAGGACGATCTCGGTACGGCGCGCGATCTCGAAGCGCGCGGCATCGACATGTCGAGTCGATCGGCGCCGACGGAGGATGCTCCATGGCGTGGCGGCGTCGTGCGCGGTCGCGTGCACGACGAAAACGCGTGGGCGATCACGCGCGAGGGAGGGTCGGGTCACGCCGGTATGTTCGGAACGATCGGCGGCGTTCTCGCGTTCGGCCTCGATGTTCTTTCCCACACGAAGGAGCTCGAGTGGCTTCTCCGCGAGCGTCCGGGCGGGTCGTTGCGCGCCGGGTTCGACGGCAAGAGCGAATCCGGATCCAGCGCTGGTTCGGTGTGCGGGCCGCGCACGTTCGGTCATCTGGGATTCACCGGCACGAGCCTCTGGATCGATCCCGACAGCGAGATCGTGGTCGCGCTACTCACGAATCGAGTGCATCCTACGCGAGAAAATACGGCCATTCGTGATGCGAGGCCGATCGCTCACGACGCTCTCTTCCGTGCCGCCAAGATGCTAAGGTCCGGCGCGTGAAGCTCGTCACGTGGAACGTCAACGGCATTCGCGCGCGCGAAGCCGAGGTGCTCGCGCTCCTCGAAGAAGAAGCGCCCGACGTGATGATGCTGCAAGAAACCAAGGCGAGCCTCGAGCAATTGCCGCCGTCGCTCCACGGCCTCGGCGCGCTCCCGAGCTACCACGCGATCTGGCACGGCAACGCGGGCTACTCGGGCGTCGCGATCCTCACGAAGAAGGGAACGTTCGACCCGCCGCGCGACGCGAAGCCGCCGTTCGATTTCGAGACGCGCGTCGTCGAAGCGCACGCAGGCGACTGGGTGTTCGTGACGATGTACGCGCCGAACGGCGGCAAGGATTACGCGGCGAAGCTCGGGTTCTACAAAGCGCTCGCCGACTATCCGAAAATGTTCGAGGGCAAGAAGCTCGTCATCGCCGGCGACCTGAACATCGCACGCGCCGACATCGACTTGCATCCGAAGGAACGAAAGCCGAACGCGATCGGGCAGCGTCCCGACGAGCGCGATCTCTTCGAGTCGTTCATCGAAGGCGGCAAGCTCGTCGACGTGTGTCGCAAGCTCGCTCCGGAAGACGATCGCATGTTTTCGTGGTGGCCGTACTGGCGACAAGCGCGCGAGAAGAACGTGGGCTGGCGCATCGATTACGTCCTCGCAAACGAGCCGCTGGCGTCGAGCGCGAAAGAGAGCCGAATTCGGCGCGATTTCGGCACGAGCGATCACGGTCCGGTCGTCGTGACGTTCGACTGATACGCTTCTCTCGTCATGAGCAATCGCGGAGCGAGCTTGACCCGATCGACGAGCGAGAGCTCAGGATCGGTCGAAGAAGCGCCGCATTATCGGCCGCCCGGCGTGAATCGATGGCGTTTCGTTCGCGCCTACGTGACGACGTTCACGGTGATCTTCAGCTACCTCTGGCTCAAGACGAAGACGCGCTTCTTCGGCGCGAAATACGACCATGGTGAGATCGCCGCCGTTCACCGGCGAAACGCGAAGCGCGTCGAAGCGACGATCCTCGCGCTGCAAGGCCTCTTCATCAAGGTCGGGCAGATGCTGTCGATCATGGCGAATTTCTTACCCGAAGAATTTCGCGCCGAGCTCGAGGCCCTGCAAGATCAAGTGCCGCCGCGCCCGTTCGTCGAGATTCGCGCGCGCATCGAAGAGGAGCTGAAGAAATCGATCGCCGAGCTCTTCGCGAGCGTCGAGAAAGCGCCGATCGCGAGCGCGTCGCTCGGGCAAGTGCACGAGGCGCGCATGCACGACGGCCAGCGCGTCGTCATCAAGGTGCAGCACGCGGACATCGACACGATCGTGCGGCTCGATCTCAAGACGATCCGCCGCATCATGGGCATCGTTCAATGGTTCGTTCCCGTGCAGGGTCTCGACGCCTATTACCACCAGATCAAAGAGCTATTGGGGCAAGAGCTCGACTTCGCAGGTGAGGCCGACAATATCGAAAAGATCGCGAAGAACTTCGGCTCGGACGCGATGGTCGTGTTCCCGTCGCCCATTCGCGAGCTGTCGACGCGGCGCGTGCTCACGACGACGTTCCAAGAAGGCGTCAAAGTGAGCGACGTCGGCGCCATCGACGCGCTCGGCATCGACAAGAAGGACGTCGCGCGAAGGCTCGTCCGCGCGTACTGCCAAATGATCTTCGTCGACGGTACGTATCACGCCGATCCGCATCCGGGAAACGTCCTCATCCGCAAAGACGGCGCGCTGATCCTGCTCGACTTCGGCGCGATCGCGCAGCTGTCACCTCAGATGCGCGCAGGCATCCCCGAGTTCCTCGAGGGCGTTCTTCGTCGCGACACCGACCGCCTCATCGCCGCCATGCGCAAAATGGGATTTCTCTCGCGCACGAGTGATCCGCAAGTGAGCGAAAAGATCATCGAGTACTTCCACCTGCGTTTCCAAGAAGAGGTGAAGCTCGAGAGCTTCAACTTGAAGGACATTCGCATCGATCCCCAGCGCGGATTCGAAAACCTTCTCGACCTTCGCAAGATGAATATCGGTTTGAAGGAGCTCTCTGGTGCGTTTCACGTTCCGCGAGATTGGGTATTGCTCGAGCGCACGATTCTCCTTTTGTATGGCTGCTGCACGATCTTGGATCCTGAGCTGAATCCCACCGCCATCATCGAGCCGTATTTGCACGAGTTCGTGCTCGGCAATCGTGACTGGGCGCAGATCGCCATGGAGACGGCGAAGGACATGGCCCTCAAGGCCTTTACCTTGCCCGAGGATTTGCGCCGTTATCTCACGCGCGCGACGCGCGGAGAGCTCGAGGTCCGCGTGCGCGGCGTACAAGAGGGCGCGCACACGATCTACGCGGTCGGGCGACAGATCATCTACACGTCGATCGGCATCGCCTTCGGTGTGGCCGCGTTGCAGCTTCACCTCGCGCACGAGGACAAGCTCGCGAGACCCGTGGCGTACGTCGCGATCGCCGCCGCCGCG
>JAICXU010000551.1 GCA_025934595.1 Polyangiaceae bacterium
AGCGTGTCCGCGAGCTCCGCTTCGAGGCCCGCCGCTTGGCACGCATCGGACAAGAGCGCGAGACCGAGGAGCGATCCCGGCAGACGCTCGAGCACGCGTCGCGCCATGGCCCGCGCGCGCATCGGATCGTTCGCGGCAAGCGCTTCTTCGCCGGCGCGAAGCGTATCGTCGGCGCCGGCGAACACGACCTCGACGCGGCCGAGCCAGCGTCCGACGAGATCGAACAAGCGCATGGCGTGATGATAGCCGAGTCACGCCTGTTCGGTGGCGAGCAGCGTTTCGATCCGTGCCGGCTCCATGCGCACCGTGATGACCTTTTCGCGATCGACGACGACGGTTCCAGGCGGCGATTTGCGGGGCTTTCGCACGTAACGACGATACGTGTAAGATACATCTACAAGCGTCTCACCGCGCGCCTTGGAGAAATGCGCGGCGAGATGGGCGGCGTCGACGAGCTCGTCTTGCGTGAGCTCCGCGCCTTTCTTCACGCACACGACGACGTGGGCGCCCGCCTCGCCTTTCGCATGAAGCCAGGCGTGATGAGGACGCGCGACGTCGAACGTGAGCTCGTCGTTGCGGTCGGCGCCGCGGCCCACGAGGATCTTCGTGTCGCCACGACCGATGAAGGTGCGAAATGGCGGCGCGCGTTCTTGGAGCTTTCGCTTTGCGACGGGCGCCTGCGCATCGCCTCGAATTTCTTTCGGCGCAACTTTTTTCGCGCGCTCGTAGAGGCTCTCGATTCGCGCCTCGAGGTCGGGAGAATCGAGGTCGATGGCCGCGAGCTCGCCGTGGAGCGCGCGCAATTCGTCCGCGAGCACGCTTGCCTCGTCGCGACGCCTTTCGGCGATCGGCCTGCCGGCGCGCAGCCGCCTCGCGCGCGCGAACATCGCGTCGACTTGCTCCTTCGGGCTCTTCGCGGGATCGAGGGGAATCTCGATGTTCTTTGCCTCGCCGCTCGACCAATCGGAGAACGCGAGCGACTTGGCGCCGCGCCGTGCCTTCGCGGCGGCAGGAACGATCCACGGCGCAAGGCGCGCGAGCGACTCGGCCTCTGCGATCTTCGCGAGGTCCAGATTTACGGCCTTTACCCGCTTGCTGAGACGAACGATCGCGCGCGCGAGCTCGCGCATGAGCGCGCCATGCTCGTCGAGGAGGATTTCGTGCGCGCCACCGGTGTCCCGTGCCATTCGGTTCTTCGCATCATGGCAAAAATCGTGGGAGGATTCATGAATCGTGCAGCAGCGCCAGCCACCGCGATCGAGCCACGTGAGCGCCGCGATGTTGAAGGTGCTGCTCCTCTATCTCGATGCGGAGAAGGGAGCGGTTGCCGCTGACGCCTGGCTTCGCACCATTCGCACCGTGCGCGCCGACATCGAGGACGAGACGCATCCGATTCCGCGATCGACCTTGCACGCCGGCCTTCGCAGCTTCGTCGACGCCACCTCGCGATCTGCTGTCATGGCGAGCGCGCGTTATTTTCTCGCCAAGAGCTGCTGCGGATTTTGGTCGCGCGTGATGCGCGGCGCCGGAACGCCTTGCGACGCGTACGCGAAGCTCGACGGAATGCACGGCGAGTACGGGCGCACGATGCGCTGGGAAATTTTGGAGGCACACGACGGGGTGTGGCGCGGCAAGGTTCATCTCCGACACGATCCGGAGGTCGAAAAAGACGGTCTTTTGTCGCTCTCTCGCGCATCGATGATCTCGGCGGTCCCCGCGCTCTTCGGCTACGAGCTGGCGCACGTCGTCGTGAAGGCATCGCTCGCTTCGACCGACGAGCCGGGCGAGGTCGTCCAAGAGCTCGAGTCGCGATGGCCACGTCCGAGCGCGCTGCGCGGAGTCGCCGGCGCCGCGCTTGCGGGTTGCGGGGTGGCTGCGCTCGGCGACGCAATCGCGCATCCGATGCTCTCACGCGCGCTCGCGTTCGTGGCGGTCGGCGCGATCGGCGGAGCCACCGGTGGCGCGATCGCACATCGCGAAAGCCTTCGTCGCGTGCACTCCGGCGGGCAGGCGATGCGCGTGCGCGTCCTCGAACGAAATTTGGCGCTTCAAGAATCGCGCTCGCGTGTCGCCACCGGACAAGTCGTCGGCAGCATCGTCGCCGGCGAATACCGCATCATGAAGCCGATGGGCGCCGGAGCGAGCGGGGTCATTTACGAGGCTCGTCGCGTTCGCGACGACCTGCCGGTGGCCATCAAGCTGCTTCGTGCGGCGGCCGCGCACGAGAGCGTGGCGTCGGATCGCTTGCGTCGAGAAGCGGAGGCCCTCGGTCTCGCGTGGCACCCGAACGTCGTCGAGGTGATCGATCACGGACACTTGCCCGACGGCACCGCGTATCTCGTCATGGAGCTTCTCGCCGGAGAATCGCTCGCGACGCGCCTTCAACAACGAAGGACGCTCACCGCGAAGGAGCTTCTTCCGATCGCGCGCGACGTCTGTGACGCGCTAGCGGCCGTGCATGCCGCGGGCGTGATTCATCGCGACATCAAGCCCGCGAATATTTTCATGGAGCGGATCATCGACGATCGTGGATCCACGTCGGAACGCGTGAAAATCGTGGACTTCGGCATCGCGCGGATCGAGTGGGACGAGACGCGCATCACCACGGTCGGTAGCCCCGTCGGCACTCCCGGATACATGTCGCCCGAGCAGGAGACAGGCATCGAGGTCGACGCACGCAGCGACATCTATTCGTTCGGCGCGGCGCTCTACGAATGTCTCGTCGGTGAGCCTCCGCCCCCGACGCCGAGCGGGCTCTGGCTCGTCGCCTCGGAGAACGCAAGCGTTGCAGGAAGTCGCGACACGCAAATTCGGTCCGCGCTCCGAGACGCTCCGCACGATTGGCGCGTCATCATCGAGCGAGCGCTCATGCCGAATCCGGACGACCGTTATCCGGACGCTCGCGCTTTCGCGAAGGCCCTTCGCGATCTCGATGCGCGAGCACAAGTCGCGCTACGATGAGCGCGTGAAGATTCGGCAACTCGCTTTTTTCGCGCTCGTTCTCGCCGCGTGTGGCGGAAGCCAGACCCAGCAGCCGCCGCCGCAACCGCCCCGGGTTACTACCCGCCGCCCCAACAAGGCTATTACCCGCCGCCGGGATATCCGCAGCAACCGGGGTATCCGCAGCAGCCCCAGCAGCCGCCGCCGCAACAAGCGACGCGGCCGATGCTCGCGCCGCTGACGCCGCCGATGTGGCCGAACGAAGCGAAGGCGATCCTCGCCGAGCAGATCTCGCATCTCGACGCCGGGAACATGGCGAAGGTCCAAGGCATGCCGCTGCAAATCGATCCGGACGCGACGGAAGTGAATGCATACGCGACGTGCACCGACGGTGGCTCACCGTTCGTCGCCGTGACGGAGGGTTTGCTCGAAGCCGTCGATGGCATCGCGCAAACGCGAGCGACCGACGAGCTCTTCGGAACGCAGACGTACATCGCATTCACGAACGCGGTGATCCCGCAGCTCTTGCAGCCGAAAGGGCGAGGCGCGCTGCCGCCCGGGATCATTCCTGCGCAATACTTGAACGATCCGCGCCGCCTCTCACGAGCCCACGAGATGTGGGACGACATCAGCGCGTTCACGGTCGGTCACGAGGTCGCGCATCATTACCTCGGTCACACGGGATGCAAAGGCACGGTGGGCCCGATCGATCTTCTCGG
>JAICXU010000473.1 GCA_025934595.1 Polyangiaceae bacterium
AGAATTCCGCGGGCGCGCCGATCGTGAAGGTGATCCGCAACCCGAGCGCCGGTGAGCTCTTGGCGCCCAAGGCCATCGCCAACGGATCGATCGTAAAAACGGCTGCCGATGCGATCGCCGATCGCGCCATCGACGACGTCGCGAAGGACGTCGCCGCGGGATGGAGCAAGGCGCATGCGAAGCCTTAGCGCCTTCGCCATCACGAGCGCGCTCTTTTTTGTGGCGTCGAGCGCGAGCGCGTTTTGCCGAACGTCGACCGGCGGCCTGGTCGACGGCTGCACGATCACGCCCGACCAATGCTGCACCACGGGTCTTCCTCTCTTCTGGAAGAACGCCTGCGTGGGCTACGACATCCAACAAGACGCGAGCAAACAAGTTTCGTACGACGACGCCGCGCAGGCCATCGCCGCCGCGTTCACGAAATGGACGGGCGCCACGTGCGCGACGGACGGCACGGGGCAATCCCGCGCGAGCATCGACGTGCGCGATCTCGGCCCCGTCGCGTGCAATCAAGTCCAATACAACAAGGACGGCCCGAACCAACACGTCATCATGTTCGACGACGCGACGTGGCCGCACAACGACTCGAACAACACGTTGGCGCTCACGACCGTCACGTTCGACTCCACCACCGGCGAGATCTTCGACGCCGACATGGAGATCAACACCGCCCAGCAAACCCTCACCGTGCACGATCCCATCCCCGCCGACGGCTACGATCTCGCGAGCATCGTCACGCACGAAACCGGCCATTTTCTCGGGATGGCGCACTCCGGCGATTCGCGCGCCACGATGTACGCGCACTATCGTCAAGGCGCGACGTCGATGCGCAACTTGACCGACGACGACGTCGCCGGCATCTGCAGCATCTATCCGCCGAACGGCGATCGCACGCTCGGCGACGGCGGCACGGTGCCGGAAGACTCGTGCGATCCTACCCCGCGCCACGGCTTCGCGAGCGCGTGCGCAACGGCGAAGACCGGATGCTCCTTGTCGGGACGTGCGGCGGGTCTGCGCGCTGGCGGTCCTGCCGACAGCGACGACGGCGAGCGCTTCGCCGTGTTTGCGCTCGCGCTCGTCGGGCTCGCCTTCCGCAGAGCGAAACGCTAGATCGTTCCTCACTTTGGAGGATCTCCTCGTCGTCGCCGGCGAAGCTTCCGGTGATCGCGCTGCCGCCCACGCGATTGCACGCGCGCTCGAGCTCGTGCCGTTTCGCGCTTTCGGCATGGGCGGGGGCGCGCTCCAGGGTCAAGGCGTCGAGCTCGTCGCGGATCTGCGCAAATTCACGGCGCTCGGCGTCGGCGAGGTCGCGGCGAAAGCAGGCCCCATCGCGCTCGCTCATGCCCAGCTCGTGGCCGCGGCCGAGCGGCGAAAAGCGCGCGCAGCTTTACTTGTAAATTACACGGAATTCAACGCGCGCCTCGCAAGGCGTCTTCATGCGCAAGGAACGCGCGTGCTCTGGTACGTCGCGCCGCAAGTGTGGGCGTGGCGGCGTGATCGCGCGGCCGCGCTCCGCCGCGTCATCGATCGCATGGCGGTGATCCTACCCTTCGAAGAAGAATTGTGGCGACGCGAAGGCGTCGATGCGCATTACGTGGGCCATCCTGCACGCGAGGTCACTGCGCTCGAGCGCGGTCCTGCGCGCGCGGCTCTCGGGCTCACGCCGTATGCTCCGACGATCGCGATCCTCCCCGGCAGCCGCCCGCACGAGGTCGATGCGCACTTGCCGGTCATGCTCGAGGCTTATGAATCGGTCCGGAGAGATCGCGCGAGCATCGATGGACGCGTGCTCATCGCGCCGAGCCTGGACGACAAGACGAGGGCGCGCGCGGAGAGCCTCGCGCGCTCCATGAAAATAGGGGTATTTCGCGTCGACGCGCATCTCGGTGCGACGCCGGTGCTCGGCGCATTCGATGCAGCGCTCTGCGCGTCGGGCACGGCGACCCTCGAGGCCGCGCTGGCTCGCGCCGTTCCCGTGGTCATTTATCGCGCCGGCCTCCTCACGGAGATGGCCGCGCGTCTCTTCGTCAAGACGCCGCACATCGCGCTGCCGAACGTCTTGCTCCAGAGGCACGCATTTCCAGAAGTGGTCCAACGCGACGTGCGACCGAATCGCCTCGCCGTCGCGCTCGCCGACGTGCTCGATCGCCGAAAGGAGCTGCTGCGCGCTTGCGACGACGTCGAGAAGCTTCTCGGCGCCCCGAAATCGCCGTCGCGGGCCGTCGCAGAGATGCTCGTCCCGTGGCTGAGAGAATCGTGAACAAGGACGACGATCGATCGCTGATGTTCGTTCTGACGCTGCTGTCGGCGGCGCTCTACGCGATTCGCATGCAGGCGACGCGCGTCGTCGGCTTCGGCGATTCCGAAGCGCTCTACGCGTGTTATGCGCTTCACCCCGCGCCGGCGTATCTCGATCATCCGGGTCTCATCGGGATCATCGCGCGCCTGATCGGATCGGGCGGGGCGCCGTCGGCGTACGCCGCGCACACGGTCACGTCGCTTTTGTGCACGGCGATTCCGTGGCTCGCGTTCGGTGCCGCGCGCGCGCTCGGGGCCACGCAGCGGGGCGCGATTTTGGCGGCCATCGCGATCGCGGTGACTCCGGAGATGGCAGTCGGGCTCTTCGCGATGACGCCGGATCTTCCGCTCGCGATCGGATGGCTGGGCGCGCTCGCGTGCGCGGGGCTCGCGCTTCGAACCGGTGAGGACTCGCTCCGCACGTCGGGGCTCTACATCGCCGCGGGCCTGCTCGCGGGAATCGCGGCGACGGCGAAAATCTCGGCGCTCCTCCTGATGGTCGCGCTCGCGTGGACGTATGCGTCGAATGAAAAATCGCGGCGCAGTGTGTGGCCGTGGCTCGGTCTCGCGTTCGGCGCGCTGGCGTTCTTCCCCGTCGCCCTATTCGAAGCCCACGCCGGATTTCCGATGCTCGAGCATCGGTTGGTCGACACGCAAACGGGAGCGGGGGTGTCCTTGCGCAATCTCGGCGCGCTGCTCGGCGGACAGCTCGCGTACGTGTCGCCGCTCTTCGTCCTGGCGCTCATTTGGATCTTCGACGACCTCCGGAAAACGCGAAACGACGACGCCGTCTCGAAGCTCCTCTGGCGCGTGACGATTCTGCCGCTCGCGATTCTCGGCGTGCTCTCGATCGTGAGCCGCGTCGCGGAGCCGCATTGGATCGCACCCGCGCTGCTCGCGCTACCTTTGCATTTTGCACGCAAATACGGGGAATTTACACGCATTTCGCGCGGTTTTTCCCGCCTTTCCGTGGGCATTGCGCTGGCGATGGTGATTTTCGTGCATGCGTGGGTCCTCTCGCCTTCGCTCGTGAAGCTCGCGCCGCGATCGATGGATCCGAAGTACGACATCGCGAACGAGCTCTTCGGATGGCCCGACGTCGGGACGTCCGTGAAGGAGCTTCTCGGCGATCGCGATTCGCTCGAAGCGCGCCTCAATCCGATCCCGATCGTCGGCCCGCATTGGGTCGTGTGCGCGCAAATCCACGCTGAGCTCGGCCTCGATTATCCAGTCGGTTGCATGACGCCGATCCGCGACGACTTCGACGATTGGTATCCGCGCGCGACCTGGAAAGAAGCAGACACGATCTTGTTCGTCACCGACAATCGCTTCGACGTCGATCTCGAAAAAGCATTTCCCGATCGCGTGATCGTTCGGCGAGCGCACACGACCGTGCTTCGTGGAGGTCGCGTCGCGCGCACGTTCTCCTTGGTTTTGCTTTCGCAGCGCGCCCCGGGGTGAATCGAGGAAGATCCCGCGAGCTCTTGACGTAGGATGCACGAGCTCATGCGCCATTTTCTCGTCTCGATCGGATTCGCATCGCTCGCTGCCGCGGGCTGCGCCTCGAATCATGCCGCCGCGCCCGCGCAAGCCGCGTCGGCGGCGACGCCCGCGGCGCCGGCGCCCGCGGCCACGACCCACGCCGCGTCGTCGACACACACCTCCGACGCCCCGGCCGCGGCGGGCGGTGCGA
>JAICXU010000631.1 GCA_025934595.1 Polyangiaceae bacterium
CACGCTCGTTTCGGTGTGCGAGCACAATCTCGGAACCGCCCTCGGACGACTCGGCAGAATCGACGAAGCCCTCGTCTCGGAGCGCGCTGCCGTCGATGCATTCGCGCGGCAGAAAGACGTTCGCCTCGAAGCCGCGTCGCGATCGCATCTCGCCGCGCTCGAGCTCCTCGCCGGATCCCACGAGGCCGCGAAACGCGAGGCCGAGCGCGCGGTGGAGCTCGCGAAATCCCTTGCCGGAACGCGCGCACATGCGCTTGCCACTCTCGCGCGCATTCATCTGGCGATGCACGAGCCCGAGCTCGCGATGCGCGCCGCCGGCGACGCGCGCAAGCTGCTAATCGAGCTCGGCGCGCTCGAAGGCTCCGAGGAGCTCGTGCGTCTCGTCTACGCGGAGGCGCTCGCGGCCACGGGAAATGAGGAAGAAGCGCGCGTCGCGATCGGCGAGGCGCGCCAGCATCTGATGGAGAGGGCGAATCGGATCTCGTCGCCGCGTTGGCGCGAGACGTTTCTCGCCATCCGGGAATGCAAGCGCACGCTCGACCTCGCGACGCGCTCGGCCGCGCCCTGACGCCGAATTGGCGCTCGGTCCCGCCAAGATCCCTGCCGAGCCCGTTGAGCTGGCCGACGACCGCAACGCCACCGCAGCGCTCGAGCGAGTCTCTACGTCCCGACGCGACGTCGCGTTTTAGTGGGTCGCTTCGACGCGAGAAAATCCCTAGAATCTTTGCTCGCCGCGTGACGACTCGAGCCCAATCTGCAGGTGGACGCGCCCGCGCGCCGAGGCGTCGCGCCAGCGGCATTCTTCTTCATCCGACGAGCTTGCCGGGTCCTCACGGCTCGGGAGACATCGGCGACGAGGCGCACGAATTTTTGGAGGCGCTCGCGAAAGCGAAGCAGCGGGCGTGGCAAATGTTGCCCGTCGCGCCGCCGGGTTACGGCGAGTCACCGTACAGCGCGCAGTCCGCGTTCGCGGGGAGCCCGTGGCTCGTGAGCCTCGACGCGCTCGTCAGAATGGGATTTCTCGATCGCGCCGCGATCGCAAATCCGCCTATTTTTTCAGTGGATCGTGTGGATTTTGCTCCGATGTCGGCATGGCGCGAAAAAAATCTTCGCGCCGCTTTCGCATCGTTCGAACGTGATCGAAAAGCGCGCGCTGCGTTCGACGAATTTTCGGCGCGCGAAAAATCTTGGCTCGAAGACTTCGCGCTGTATCGCGCGATCAAAAAGACGCAGGGCGATGTCCAGTGGACGAAGTGGCCGCGCGACGTGAAGCTCCGCGAGCCGCCGGCGATCGCGGCGGCGAAGAAATCGCTCACGCGCGAAATCGCGTTCGAGTCCTTCGTTCAATTTTGCTTCGACGTGCAATGGGAAGCGCTGCATGACGCGGCGCGGTCGCGGGGGATCGAGCTCATCGGCGACATCCCCATTTTCGTCGCGCACGACAGCGCCGACGTGTGGCGGAGGCCCGAAGATTTTTTCCTCGACGCGGAAGGCAATCCCACCGTCATCGCCGGCGTTCCGCCCGACTACTTCAGCACGACGGGGCAACGCTGGGGAAATCCGCTCTATCGTTGGAAGCGCATGAAGAAGAGCGGCTATCGGTGGTGGGCGCTACGCCTCCGCAGCATGCTGCGTCGATTCGATCGCATCCGCGTCGATCACTTCATCGGCTTCCATCGCTACTGGCGCATTCCGGCGAGCGAGCCCACCGCCGTGAACGGAAAATGGATGAAGGGCCCCGGCGCCGATTTTTTCCGCGCGATGAAAGACGCGCTCGGCGAGCTTCCGCTCATCGCCGAAGATCTCGGCGCGACGACCGCCGCCGTGTTTCGTTTGCGCGATCGATTCGGTTTGCCCGGCATCAAGGTCCTGCAGTTCGCGTTCGGCACCGATCCGAACAAGGACACGTTCTTGCCGCACAACTACGAACGACGCGCCGTCGTCTACACGGGCACGCACGACAACGACACGACCGTCGGCTGGTTCTTCGACGAAGGCGGCGAGGGGAGCACGCGGACGCGGGAGCAGATCGCGCGCGAGCGAAAGGAAGCGCTCGTCTATCTCTGCACGACGCAAGAGACCGAGATCCACTGGCACATGATCCGCGCGTGCATGGCATCCGTCGCGGATTTGGCTATTTTTCCCGTGCAAGACGTGCTCGGGCTCGGATCGGAGGCGCGCATGAATCGGCCCGGTCGCCCGGACGGCAACTGGGCCTGGCGCGTGAAACCGGACACGCTCGGCGAAAAAGAGATCGCACGTCTCGCCGATCTTGCGGTGACATACGAGCGAGACGCGCGATGAAGAAAAACGGACGCCACCGTCTGTCGGAATTGCCCGACGAGCCCACTTGGTACAAGGACGCCGTCATCTACGAGCTTCGCACGCGCTCGTTCTACGACTCGAACGGTGACGGCATCGGAGACTTCGCGGGTCTCACCGAGAAGCTCGATTATCTCGAAGATCTCGGCGTCACCGCGATCTGGCTTCTGCCTTTCTATCCATCGCCCGGCAAGGACGACGGCTACGACATCTCCGACTACACCGACATTCATCCGGATCTCGGAACGCTCGCGGATTTCGAGGAGCTCCTCACCGAAGCGCATCGGCGCAAGATTCGCGTCATCACGGAGCTCGTCCTCAATCACACCTCCGACCAGCATCCATGGTTCCAGCGTGCGCGCCGGGCGCCGCCCGGATCGCCGGAGCGAGATTTCTACGTATGGTCCGATTCGCCTTCGAAATATGCGGAGGCGCGCATCATCTTCAAAGATTTCGAGCCCTCGAACTGGTCGTGGGATCGCGAGGCCAACGCTTATTTTTGGCATCGTTTCTACGCGCATCAGCCCGATTTGAATTTTCGGAGCCCTGCCGTGCAGGAAGCGCTGCTCGCCGTCGTCGACTTCTGGCTCGAAAAAGGCGTCGACGGTCTCCGACTCGACGCCGTGCCTTATCTCTACGAAGAGGAGGGGACGAACTGCGAGAACCTGCCCGAGACCCACGCGTTCCTCCGCAAGCTGCGCGCGCACGTGGATTCGAAATTCCGAAATCGCATGCTCCTCGCCGAGGCGAATCAGTGGCCCGAAGACGCCGCCGCGTATTTCGGCAAGGGCGACGAGTGCCACATGAA
>JAICXU010001109.1 GCA_025934595.1 Polyangiaceae bacterium
CGTCCTCTGGATCATCGGCGCGAACGCGATCGGGCTCGTGGTTTTTCGTGACCACGTCGGGATCGCATCGTCGCCTTCGTCGGGCTCGAAGATCCTCCTCCAGTACGTGCCGGCGATCGCCGTGCAGTGGACGCTTTTTGCGTACGCGGTTTTCTTCGCGCGTCCGCGCGGCGTGCTGGCGCATCTCATGGGGCGGAAATGGTCCGCGCGGCCGGAGCTCGCGGACGTCGTCGCGGCCATCGGGCTCGTGGCCCTGATCGCAGGATCGGAGGCGATTTCGGCTCGATTTCTTGCCACGCACCAAAACCCCGCAGTCGTGGCGCTCTTGCCGCGCACGATCGGCGAGCGCGTCACGTGGATTCTCTTCGCGATGTCTGCCGGCTTCTGCGAAGAGGTCGTCTACCGAGGCTACCTGCGGACCGAGCTCACCGTGCTCGCGCGCTCGGCGTGGCTCGGGATCGCGCTTCAGGCGGTGCTCTTCGGATTCGCGCACGCGGAGCAGGGGATCTTCGCCATGATTCGCTTCGCTATGTATGGAGTGCTGTTCGCAGTCGTCGCCGTGCGGCGCGGAAATCTCCTTCCGTGCATCGCCGCGCACGCGTTCGTCGATCTGTGCGCGGGGTTCGCCGCGCGCTGATCCGAACGTTGCATGCAGAATGCAAAATCGTCACACCGTGCGCGCGCGCCGCGTCGTGGCACTTCTCCTGCAAAACCATCCTCCAAAGACACACATGCATTCGTCTCGGAGGCTCACATGTTGAAAGATCCGCTTCGTGGAAAATGCTTCGACTTCGTCTTCACCGACGGTCAGATGGCGGGCAAGACGTTCACGCACTCCTTCGCGAACGACGGCACGGTTACGTTCGCGAGCGGCCCGAAACACGAGTCGGGCGCGCACGAGAAACCGAAGCCCGGCGTGAGGTACTCCTTCATGCCCATTCGCGACCGCATTTATGCGCTCTCCTATCGCAGCGATGGTGGCTACACGCTGACCGCCATCATGGATTTCGAAACGCAGAAGCTCGTCGCGTTCGTATCCAACGAAAAAATGAACGAGGTGCAGCAAGGAATTTTCGAAGAGACGGGCGCTTCGCCCAAGCGCTATCGCGGAGACCATGTAGCATCGGCGAGATGAATCGTGACGAGGTCGGGCTCCTCGCGTGGCAATGGGCGGACTACCCGAGCCGCCATCGCAATCGCACGAACCTCGTCGTGCATGTCTTCACGGTTCCGTTCTTCATCGCTGCATTCGTCTCGCTGCTCGTCGCGATCGTTCATCTTGCGTGGATACCCGCGCTCGTTTGTGTCGCGGTCATGGCCGCCGTGATCGCCATGCAAGGTCGCACGCATCGACTCGAGAGCATGACGCCCGCGCCATTTCGCGGACCGGCCGACGTCGCCTTGCGCCTCTTCGCCGAGCAGCTCGTCACGTTTCCGCGCTTCGTGTGGAGCGGCGAGCTCGCCCGGGCCCTTCGCGCATCCGAGTGACGAAGCTTTAGAGAGGGAAGCTCTTTCCGTGCTCGACGCGGATGTCCTCGAGCCCGCCGGCGCGCGGTGAGGTGATGTGCGCAGATCGTAAATTTCGTCGGCGGGCCTCACGTGGCCGGCACGTGGTGCC
>JAICXU010000619.1 GCA_025934595.1 Polyangiaceae bacterium
AGTCGCGTATCGATCGAGGTCGTGCCGCGATAAAGTGCGGCGTTCGGACTTGGATTGATCGCCGCATCCTGAGCCTTGCCAAAATCGATGCAACGGAGAACGCCACTCGCAAACCTAGTGTTGATTTCGGCACAAAACTCGCTTGCGCCCGCGGAGCCCGCGATGCCCAGCAGGCCAACTAGCGCGAGCGCGATGTGAAAACGGGGGGTGCGCACTCCGCGCTTCGCAGCGATCGCGGACGCGCTTCGGTAAGTGCCCCGCTTTCTCCAATGGGCGAACGACGTGCGGGAATGTGATATCAGGCCCAGTGTGGACGGGATCGAGGCGCGAGCTCCAAGGTCGTCATTTGTGTGCATACCGAAACCGAGCAGGAAAATTGATATATGACGATGGCATTATTACGCCGTTGTCATATCGAGTGTCAAGCAAAAGCCGTTGGCTTAGTGGAAGATCGATGAACGCTTTTCTTGCACGCAAAGCGCCGATCGCAACATGGCGGCCGTTCGTGCACTACAGCCTGTGGGCGTCACAGCTTCTGGTGAAGGCCAGACCGAATCGAGCACGCGACGCGTCATCGACGGCGAAGACACCCGCTTCTCGGGACGCCATTTGCCGTTTCATCGAGAGCACGTAATCTCACTGCCAGATATCAGCATGTCGACGAGCGTTTACACCCGGCTTTGCTCCGGCGTGCTCTTCCCGCTCCACGAGCGAATCAAGGGCCACTCGAGCGTCACGTTGCGGAAGGAGCTCGAGCAGACACAGTGGCTCTCCGCGCCGGCCATTCGAGATCTTCAGGTGCGACGCTTGCGCACGTTGCTCGAGCACGCCGCGGTGCACGTGCCGTATTACGGCGATCTCTTTGCCGCGCATGGCTTTCGCCCGACATCCATGCGGTCCGTCGCCGACCTCGGCCGCCTTCCGCTGCTGACGAAACAGTCGATCCGGGCAAATCGCGCACGTTTGACAGCGGCCGGCGCGCGCGGCTTGCGCGAATACAACACCGGTGGATCGTCCGGCGAGCCACTGGTGTTCCTCGTCAGCAAGGAGCGTTTCTCGCACGACATCGCCGCGAAATGGCGCGCAACCCGATGGTGGGACGTGGATATCGGCGACCCCGAGATCGTGGTATGGGGCTCGCCGATCGAACTCGGCATGCAGGACCGTGTGCGCCAGGCGCGCGACGCGATGCTTCGATCGCGGCTGTTGTCCGCCTTCGAAATGTCCGAGGCGAATCTCGACGCGTTCGTCTTCGCCATCAGGACGAAACGCCCACGGATGCTTTTCGGCTATCCGAGCGCGCTATTCGCGATTGCGCAGCATGCACGTTCGAAGGGCGTTGCGCTCGACGACTGTGGCGTGCGCGTTGCATTCGTCACGTCGGAAGTTCTGTACGAGCATCAGCGGGAAGCGATCTCGCAGGCGTTCGCATGTCCGGTGGCGAACGGCTATGGTGGCCGCGACGCGGGTTTCATTGCACATCAATGCCCTTCCGGCAGCATGCACGTGACCGCGGAACACATCGTGGTCGAAATCGTCGATACGCACGGGCGGCCGCTACCAGCCGGCGAGCGCGGCGAGATCGTCACGACGCATCTCGGCTCCCGCGATTTCCCGTTCATTCGCTACCGCACGGGCGACATCGGAGCGCTCGCCGAGCACGATTGTCCCTGCGGGCGCGGCCTGCCAATCCTTCGCGACGTCGATGGTCGCGCCACCGATTTCCTGGTCGCTCACGACGGCACCGTGATGCACGGGCTCGCCCTGATCTATGTGTTGCGTGCAATCCCCGGCATCGCTTCCTTCAAGATCATTCAGGAGTCGAAGTATTTGACGCGCGTACTGATCGCCGTAGAACGTCCGCTGCCATCGAGTATCGTTTCCGACATCACGGCTGCGTTCAAGAAGCGACTCGGCGCGGGGGTGCAGATCGCGCTGGAGTTCGTCGATTCGATTCCCGCCGAACGATCGGGCAAGTTTCGCTACGTTACGAGCCGCGTTCGGGCATGGGCGAGCTGATGACGGAACGGTCGAGAAGCGTGCGGACGAGCCACGTCGACGAGATGGTGCATCCGCCGCCGGACGATTGCTGGGCGTCGCTTGCGCCCTCGACGTACGACGAGTACCGCTTCATGTCTCGCACGTGGTTTATGGCATGGTCAGAGGCGTTTCTGCCGCTCGATCGCTGGTCGGGACCCGTTCGCTGGCTGGTGATTCGTGACGACGAAGGTTGCGCCGGCATCGTTCCGCTCGCGCGACAGAAGTGGCCGGGATTCGCCTTCGCTTCACTGGGAGGCTACTACTTCCCGTTCCGTGCGCTTTTGCTTGCTCGCGAAGAAGCGAGGCTGCGGAGCGCATGCAGCGCCATCGTCCGCCATGCCGAAGCTTCGCGCCCATCGATGTGGCGCCTCGGGCCGGTTGTGTCAAACCACCCGTCCACAAACGCCCTCGCGACGGCCTTTCGCGAACGGGAGTGGAGCGTCTTTCAACGGCGGCTCGGCGACACGTATGCGGTTCGCCTCGATGGCGATTTCGGCGCCTATTCGACCCGGCTCGGCAGTCATCTTCTGAAGAAGACCGCGTACTTCGAGCGCCGTCTGCGCAAGCAGGGCGTGGTGCTCATCGCCAAGATGACGCTCGCTCCCGATACACTCGTTCGCGACGTTCTCGACTCGCTTGGTGCACTCGAGGAACGCAGCTGGATCGCCAAGGACGAGGCCGCGGTGTTCCAGTTTGCCGGCGAGCGCAATCGCGGTTTCTGGTGTCGAGTCGTTGAATGCGACGCGCTGCGCCACGCAATCGGCCTCTGGGTGCTCTCGCTGGATGGCTCTCCCATCAGTTACTCGCTCAACATCGACTCCGGCTCGACGCGCTACACGATTGCGAACGGCTATGACGAGTCGTTCGCGACGCATAGTCCGGGCACGATCCTCGCCTACCATGTGTTGAAGGACGCGTGCGCAGCCGGCATCCGGACGGTCGAGTGGGGCCTCGGTGATTCGGGTTACAAAAGCCGTTGGGATGCGGCGCAACACCTGAAATTGGCGGACCTGATTGTGGTGCGGCCCGGTGCGCCGAGCGCGATCATTGCGGCGTTGCTCGCACCACGCGCCGGTTTCCGTCCGTGGGATGCGGCATCATTGGGTCACGTGCAATCGCGGCCAGCCTCTGGTTCCCCGGCTTAGTTAGTTTCGCGAGCGGCCGTGCGACCGGAAGCC
>JAICXU010000436.1 GCA_025934595.1 Polyangiaceae bacterium
AAGTCGCCGAGCCGAGAGCCGGCCCGCGCGCCCAGTCGCGGTTCCAGCCGCGACCGCGGTCGCGATCGGAAAGAAGGAGAGCGCAAAGAACGAGGCGATCAGCACACGCGTCGATCTCCTGGCTCGCGCTCGGCGAGCTGGAAGACCGACGAGGCGCCGCGCGAGCCGTACGGGCTCGGTCGCGGCGGGCGATCACGCACGACGGGAAGCGGCGGCGGAATCGGCGCGGACAGCGGCGGCGACTACCGACTTCGCCGTACACGCCGCGGCTGATCGGTGACGGACGCGCAACATCGCGCGGGAAGCTAGGCGCTTTCGTGCCTGCCGGAGTGTTCCCCGGTAAGCTTTGGGCATGAGGTTTCGCTTGGCTTGGCTCGGCGTCGTAGTCATGACGTCGGCTTCGCTTTGTTCGATCGCGCCGCTCGCATGCAGCAGCGACGATTCGGCGGCGACCAGCGTCGACGCATCTTCCGACGCGTCGACCGGCGTCGATTCGGCGGTGCTGACGGACGGTGGTCCGCCGCGATCGTTCCGCCTCGCCGCGGGCGGCGTGCAGCTCTTGGTGTCGGGACCGTCGCTGGGTTTGCAAATCACGCCGGCAGATCTCCAGACCGATGTCGACGTCGCGGAGATCCATCAAGAGTTCTACGGCGTGCCGTGGGATGCGTTCAAGAATGGGACGGCGCTTCCCGCGGCGTGGGACGAGGAAATGAAATCGCTCGCCGGCACCGCGCATGCGATGAACAAACCTATTTTTCTGTCGATCACGATGCTGAACGGAGATCGCACGAGCCTCGCCGCCGAGACGACGATCGCGGCCAACGGCTCGATTCAGACCACCGATCATTGGGCGCCGACCTGTTACGACTTCGCGACGGCCGCCGACGGCGCGCAGATGAAGGCCGCCTATCTCGCCTACGTCGACTACATGATGACGACGTTCGCGCCGGCGTATCTCAACTTCGCCGTCGAAGTGAACATGTACTTCGAAAATTGTCCTGCGAGCATCGCCGGCGTCGTCGACGTCGCGAACGCGGCTTACGACGAGGCGAAATCGAAGAAGAGCGACGTCATCGCATTCCCGTCGATCCAGATCGATCATCTCTACGGATTCGGTAGCGCCTGCCCGGGCGGCGCCGACGCCGGCACGGTACGAGACGCTTGCTACGAATCGAACTACGCGCAGATCACGCCGCTCAAACGTGACCGATTCGCGATGAGCTCGTATCCGTCGCTCGGCGTCGCGCCGAAAGCCTCCGACTTGCCTGCCGATTGGTTCTCGCGCGCCGCCTCTCGCAAGAACGAGACTCCGCTCGTCGCGGAGACAGGATGGAACTCGTCGAGCATCATCGCCGAGCTCAGTAGCGGCACGTGCTACACGGTCGAGACGAACACGGAGGACGACGAGGAAGCCTATCTCGATTTCGTGCTCCGCTCCGCCGACACCGAGCACATCGATCTCGTCAATTGGTGGTCGGATCGCGATCTCGTCGTCGCCACGTTCATGACCGACTGTCCGTGCACGTTCGATGCGACGTGGTGCAACGTGCTCGAGCAGTTCCGCGGCCCCGACGCAGGCCCCGACGCTGGAGAGAAAGCCTTCTACGGTGAGCTCATCGCGAAGGTGTTCGGCACCATGGGGCTTCGCGCTTACGACGGCACGCAGAAGCCCACCGTCTACGCGCGGTGGCAAGCTGCGCTCGCGCGTCCGCTGACCCAATAGATTTCGATTGGCCGACCTCGCTCCTCTTCCCGGAATTCTCGTGCGCGACGATGCGCATCATCGCGCCTCCGTGCGATGGCATCGCTCGTGGCCGGTGCTCATGCTCGTGGTGGCGATCTGGAATTTCGTGCTTTCGCTGCCGCCGTTTTCACATCCCACCCCGCCGATTTTCGCGAACGCGGGTTTGATCGCGGGTTTCGCATTCTTATTTCTCGCGTTTCGCGGGTTCGTGGCGAGGACGTGGATCACGCTCGACGAGAAGGGTCTCGACATTCGCAACGCGTGGGCGCCTTGGAGCAAGCTCTCGATGCCGCTCGCTGACGTCGCCGGCTTCGAGGCCATTTTTCACGAGAAGGGGGGGCATTGGAACGTGGCGGTGCGCCTCCGCACGGGCGATCGGCGCGCGCTGCCCGTCGATTGGCAGCCGGTGCCGCTCGCGCTGAAGGGAAGCAAAAAAGCATGGTTCGTCGCGGCTCCGAGCACGGCGTCGTCGATCGCAGGCGACCTTCAAGACATGCTGTTCCGCGCGCGCGACCTCGGTCACGACACGTTCCGCTCCTGAGCGCGCATCACGGCAAGTACGGCGTAGCGTCGCTCTCCGATTTCGCGGCGGGCCTCTTCATGCGCGCGAGCGGGTCGTCCGTTTTTGCCGGCCATCCCCAATCGTCGTCGAAAAATCCTGCGGCAAGAACGCTGCCGGGTCCGAGCACGATCTGACCGCGCGACGGCGCGACGCGTTCGTCGTAGACGACGAAATCGGGCAAGAGATCGGGCAGCGAAAGCGAGCGCCACGTGCCGAGCGCGCTGACGCCCTCGACGACGACGACGTACCGATCGGGCTGCCGCGGATTCGGACGAATGAACGCGGCGCCGGCTTCGCTGCCGGAGAATTTCTGACCGTTCGACGTCACGATCTGCCCATTTTTCAGCGTGATCGGAAGATCTCGCTCGAGCGCGGCGAGCACGCGATTCGACGCCGCATTGCCGACGAGAAAGAGCGATCGATCATTCGCGAGGCTCTCTCCGCGATCGAAAAATTCGACGTCGCTCAGGATGGGATACCTCACGTCGACGCCCCAGCGAATCTTCGCCCAGGATTCGGCGACCTCCTCGTTCGCGCGCGTCTGCGCGGGATCGCTCGCGCCGTACACGAAGAGGAGAGGCTCGCTGAACGCATCGCGAATGGGCCCGGCGATGCGACCTTGCTTCACGACGTTCGCGTGCAACGCGGGGCCTGCGTGCCAGCCGTCTCGTTCGAGATGCACGGCGAGCGGCGCGTCGGGCATGAACGTGAGATCCTTCTTGTCGATGCGCACGGTGGTCGGCTTTCGCCCATCGAGCACGCGCGGGTCGCGATCGAAATGAAGCTCGCTCACGCCCGACGTCGTCACGTCGAGCGCAGAGGTCGACGAAGCTCGCGCCGAGACCTCGCCCCACGTGGCGGGCGCGGTGAAGGCATCGACATGCAGCCACGCGTCGTCACCGTCACGCAGGCGTGCAGTCTTGAAATGAATCTCCGAAGGATGAAGATCGCGCGGCCGCTGCGCGAGGAGCCAATTGATTCCGCGCATGTTCTCGTAGGTCGTTTGCCAGACGTTGTGACCGAGATGCGGATGCTCGTGCACGACCGAAAAACCGAGCGACTCGTACTTGTCGATGAGCACGCCGCTATTCGCCGTCGGCGTGTCGAACGTGCCGTGCACGATGAAGAGCGGCGTTTTTTGGCCATTTTCAGCCCAAAAAACGTTGGATCGCTCTTCGGCGAGAAAGCGCTCCCACGGCCGCAACGGCTTTCCGGCGATGTCGCGCCGCACGAAATAAGAGTGATAACCGCAGAGCGGCTCGGCGGCGGCGAAGACGTCCGGATGTCGAAAGGCGAGCGCGGCGGTGCCGATGCCTCCCATCGACGGTCCCGTGATCGTGACGCGCGACAAATCGATCGGATATTGTTTCTCGACCTCGTCGACGACACGCGAAATGTCGTCCTGACCGAGCTGCCGATACATCGTGTTGCCGTGACCGTTCGGCGCCGCGATGATCGCGTCGACGCGCGGCACCGGATCGAGATAGTGGCGCGCCTCCCAGCTTTGATCTTTTCCCTTTTCGTCGCCGCCGAAGATCCATCGCAAGATGCCCATGGGCTCGCCGTTCATGCCGTGCAGCGCGACGATGAGCGGCAGCTTTCTGTGATCGCTCGGCTTGTACGAAGGCGGAACGTACACGCCGTACTCCGCGAGGTTGGAGTCGACCGGCGAGCGATACGCGCGACGCAAGAATCCCGTGCGACTCGCGTAAGGATCGACGTGCCTGTCGATCGCGCTCGCGAGCTCCTCGAGCTCCTTGGCCTCCGAGACGAGCGCAGAAGCATCGGTGTCGCCGTGCGCAACGAGCCGAACGAGCCTTTCCGCGAGATACTCGACGCTGTCTCGCGTGGATACCGGAAGCCATGTCTCGTCCGCGCTGACCGCCGCGAGCGCGCGACCTGCGTGCGCGCACGCCTCG
>JAICXU010001118.1 GCA_025934595.1 Polyangiaceae bacterium
AGCGTCTCTTTCGTTTTGCGTCGCTTCTTCATGTACGCCATGCCCATCAGGCCCGCGACGAGCACCCACAAGAAGGAGCCGCCGAGCAAGACGGGCGTGAGCGTGAAACGCTTGCTCAGATCCTCGCGCCACTGGAACTCGAGCTTGCGCAGATTCGTCGTGTACGCGTCGCCGAGCGCGCGATCGAACGAGTCGCCCTCGCGGAGGCGCGAGATGAGGGACGTGAAGCGAGTCTCGTCGCCGTCGCGCACGAGGTAGCGCACGAAATCGGCGGACTCGGCGTACGCGACGCTCACGTCGTAGTTGTCGTTCGGAAAGCTTTGGTCGAGATCCGAGAGCGGCAGAATTTGTTTCGACAGCGTCGCGTTTTCCAGCGTTTTCCAGCGTTGAAAGGGGCTCTCGCCCGACGCGTGAATCGCGAAGCCTTCGTTGAACCAACGCGGCACGTGATGCCCTTGCGTCGCGTCTTGAAGCGCGATGTGCGCGAGCTCGTGGCGCATCACCTCGTCGACGTTCGTGCCATCGCTCGCAGGTCCCGGCGCGGACAAGGTCACGAGGACGAGATGGAGCGATGAATACGCGACGCCCGTCGCGTATGCCGGTGGCGGCACTTCCTCCGGCGCGAGCTTCGTCATTTCTTCGGGGCTACGCGCGATGCGCACGTCGACGCGCGAGAGAACGGGCTGACCGAGCGCCGTTTCGAGCTCGCTCTTGATCGAATCCGCATCTTTGATGACCGACGCGACGCGCGGCTCCGCGGCCGGCGGATACGCGATCGTCATCCACCCCAAATCTTTTTGCACGAACTCGGTCGGCACGGCCGGAATCTTCACCGCCTCGGGCTGGAGCACGAGCGGCTCGTCGCGCGGAGCGGCGACCACTTGCGTTTCGTCCTGCGCATTCACGAGCTCCGCTGTGCCCGTGGCGCGCGCATTCCCTGCGATCGCGACGGCGAAAAAGATCGCCATCATCATCGCGAGTAGGCGCGCGAGGGTCTTCATTGTTGCGGGACCTGCATTTGAAGATGGATCGTGTCGCCGCCGTTGTCCCGCGTCGCGAGAAAAACTGCGGTCCCCGCGAACGCGGCCGCGCCCAAAGCACCCCAAAACCAGGCGGATTCGTAGAACGCGTGGCTCTTTTTCGTCTCGTCTTTCGGCGTGGCGCTCGTGGCCGCGAGCGGCGCCGGCTTGGACGAGGCCTCGATCACCCCGTATTCGGAGTCGAGCGCAGCGACGCTCGCGTTCCACGTGATCGCCTTGCCGGCTTCGAGCGACAGATCGGGCCTATACGTTTCGCTCTCGAAGTGCGCGGGCCTCGCAGGCGCGGCGTCGAGAAACACGCGCGCGACCGGAACGCACGCGGTCGTCGGCGTCGATGGCGATGGCGATGCGCCCCACGTGCTCGTGGCGGGGGCCGCTCCCACTTCGCACGATACGACGACGATCCCCCGCAGACGAAAATCGGACGCGATGCTCGAGAGCAGCTTGAGCGACGGTGCGTCGTCGCCATGAATGGCGGCGCGGGTCGACGCGAGGTCTTGCAAATTCGACGGCGCCGTTTCGCCGAGCAAGACGTGCGCGCGCGATTCGTCGAGACC
>JAICXU010000194.1 GCA_025934595.1 Polyangiaceae bacterium
AGGCGCCGACGTCCCCGTGCTCATCACCGGCGAGAGCGGCGTCGGAAAAGAAGTCGTCGCGCGCGCCGTGCATGCGTCGGGGCCGCGATCGAAGAAAAATTTCATCGGCGTCAACTGCGGTGCGATTCCGGAAAATCTCCTCGAAGGCGAGCTCTTCGGACACGTGCGCGGCGCATTCACCGGCGCCGATCGCGATCGAAACGGGCTCTTTCGCGAAGCCGACGGCGGCACGCTCCTTCTCGACGAGGTCGGCGAATTGCCGGCAAAAATGCAGGCGGCGCTGCTTCGCGTGCTCCAGGAAAAATGCGTCAGGCCCGTCGGCGGCGCGAAAGAAGAGCCCGTCGACGTTCGCGTGCTCGCGGCCACGAATCGCGATCTGAAAAAAATGGTCGAAGAAGGCACGTTCCGCGAGGATCTCTTCTATCGATTGCACGTCGTCGAGCTCCCGATTCCGCCGCTTCGTGCGCGTCTCGAAGATCTGCCTCCGCTCGTCGATCATTTCATGGGGGTCTTTGCCGTCCGTCATCGACGCGAGCGCAAGACCGTTTCGCGCGATGCGATGCGCACGCTCTCGTCGTTCGATTGGCCGGGCAACGTTCGGCAGCTCGAGCACGTTCTCCTCAACGCGTGGCTCATGAGCGAAGGCACCGAGCTCGTGCGCGACGACTTCGAGCTGCCGGGGACCGCGCGTGCATCGATCCCTCCGCCCGTGAAGCTCGATCTTCCTCCGGCCGGCGGATCGGCGCGCAGCCGCGCCGAATACAAGGACGCCGAACGCGAGCGCATTTTGCAGGCCCTCACGGCGTGCAACTGGAACCGGGTGAAGGCAGCGAAGATGATCGGCCTTCCCCGCCGCACGTTCTATCGACGGCTCAAGGAATTCGGAATCGTCTGAAAGCGTAAAAGTCGCGGAACCGAGCGACGCGCGCGGCGTATGCTGTGCGACAAATGAATCGAAGCGTTTTCGTCCTCGCCGGTCTCGTTTTCGGAGCTCTCACCGCATGCAACAAAAGCGTGCCTTGCGCGGACAGCGCGCACGGGTGCGTGCAAGAGCCCGCGGCGCCGTCCGGGATCGCTTCGACGAGCTCGGCGATCACGCCGCCCGCTTCGGCGACGCCGCTCGCCGCCGGTGACGTCGAGGTCGGCAAGCCGCCGCCGGATTTCACCGCCACCGCGCAAGACGGCACGGCGATTCATTTGGCGGCGCTGAAAGGCAAGCCGGTCGTCGTGTATTTTTATCCGAAAGACGAAACGGCGGGCTGCACGAAAGAAGCGTGCTCCTTTCGTGACGCGTGGGATGCCCTCAGCAAGAAAGGCGTCGTCTTGATCGGAATTTCGGCGGACACCGACGATTCGCATCGCGCGTTCACGGCGAATCACAAGCTGCCGTTCTTGCTCGTGAGTGATCCGAAAGGCGACATCGCGGCGAAGTTCGGTGTGCCCATGCATCTCGGATACGAATCGCGACAATCGTTCGTCATCGGCGCCGACGGCAATGTGAAGACAATTTATCGCGACGTCGACGTGACGGTGCACGCGAAACAAATCCAGGACGATCTCTCTTGAGCGAGCGGCGCCTCCTCGTGCGCGCCGATGGTGAGCTCCTGCCCGATGCCGACGCGCGCGCGTTCTGGAAACGCTTCAGCGATCACATGGAAGCGAACCAGGGCGACCTCGCCGGGTTCGCGAAGAACGAGGGCTTCGCGAGCGTCCGGCCCGCCGTCGAAAACGGAAGCGCCATCCTGATCGCGAGCCACTCCGAAACCCAGGTTCCGTACGCGAGCGTGTCGGTTTCGGGCCCCGCGAATTCGGGCCGTGGCGGACGGCAACGATCCAGCGCCGGATCGCCCAAAAACCAGTCGAGGGCCCCCCGCCCCGCAAAAAAGCGCTGAAAGTCAAAGATTTGGGCCGTATCCCACCTTCGGCTACTGGCCCGCACGTTGCACTGTTACGCCGTGGGTCATGGACATCGCGTACGCGGCGTATACGGAATCGGCCACCTTCATGCTGGATGCGAAGGGCGTCTGCTTGTGGGTCGCGCCGTCACCGTCGCGTGCGGGAACGGGTGAAATGTGGCGCGGCCAAGAAGCCGCGGACCGGTGCGTGAACGCGCAATACGTGGCGTCCGTCGATCCGGCCGTCGCCGGCGGCCTCGTGGAGCTTCCGCGGATCGGGTCGCCGATGATCTTCGCCGCCGTCGACAAGAACGGCCGCGTGGCGCTTCTTCGAAGCGGACCGCTGCTCAAGTTCGAAGCGAAGAAGCGGAAAACGAGCGGCGTGCACTCACGCCCCGTCACGCGAACGCCGATCGCCGAGACCGGAAATCCCTACGAAGACGAGGTCGCGACCGTGAAAGTGCGACCGCAGCATCTTGCGTACGCGGCGTCGCCGCCGAGCTCGAACAGTCGCGTTCGCGATGACCGCGCCGCGCTCGCGAATCCGACGCGCCGTGCCTCGGTGCTTCCGCCCGTCACCCAAAGATTCCCGTACGGCGCGCCGATCTCGGAGCGCTCGCCCTACGGCGCGCCTGGGCCGAGCGTGCGATCCATCCGCGTCGGCTGATCGAACGCATCCGAGCGCCCGGGCCTCGATTGTCCGCTGACCTGGACGCGAAGAGGAAGAGTCGATAGTTCTTCTTCGATGAATCTCGCGCGTGTCGCATTGGCGGCTGTGCTCCTCATGAGCTGCAATCGCGTCGATTTGAAGTACGCGCCGGTCGAGGACGCGGGAGATCCGGGCTGCAGCGAGATCCCGCGCATGACGTGCACGGCATCGGCGGCGGGAAAAGACACGTGCACCGGCGCGCAAGGTTTGTCGGGGAGCAACGAAGCGCTCTTGCCGACCGACGCGAGCTTCGGCGGCGGATGCCAGGCGTACTTCCGCGGCAAAGACTGCTCGGATCACGGCTACTGCACGTGCGACATCGATGACGGCGGCGGCGGACAAGCGCTTTGGAATTGTCACGACGTCGACGGCGGCGACTGAAGAAGCGTCACCACCGAAGCATCGCGCCGCCGACTAGACGGTGGCTTGCGGAGCGGGAGCCTTGCGGCGAAACAAAACGGCGGGCTTTTTCGCTGCGCCGAGCACGGCGGCGGCGCGTACGGACGCCTCGAACTGCCACGGAACGTCGTAGACGCCGCCGTGGATTTGTCGCACGTGGACGCCTTCCGCGGAAGCCGGCTCGCGCAAGAGATCGCTCAGCATGAGGAGCGTCGCGAGCGCGCGCGTGGTCGACGAATCGAAGATGCGAACGCCGAACGACGGCGCGCCTTCGAACGCGGCGAGAAAAAGCGGATGCTCGAGCGATCGCGTGCGCGAGATACCGGCGACGTTCGCCGAGACACGGAGGCCGTCGTGCGCCCACACTTCGGCGCGAAGCGTCTTCGAAATGTATTGCGCGGCTTGATATGCGGCGCCTTGAAGAACGATCACGGCGCGTGCGACCGCGTTCGCATCGTCGCCGTAAAATCCAGGGCCTCGGATGACACCCGAGAGCTCGAGCGCCCGCTGCCAGCTCGCGGGTTGTTTCGCACGCGATCGAACGACGGCCACGTCTTCCGGCTGCACGGCGGCGGGCGACGTCGGTGACACGAACATCGACACGGAAGCGACAGTGCCGCGCGCGCGCAAATGCTCCGTGATCGCGTTCATGGTCTCGGCCAGCCGGAGCTCACGACCTTTCCCCGGCGCGTAGGCGAACATCCCGACATGGAGCGCTTCGCCGTTCGCGAACGTCTCGATCGCGCGGGCGATCGCGCTCGGCTCGCGCAAGAGATCGCGCGCCGATTCGGCATGAGCGATCGTGCCCGCATGCGCGGACGTCAGCGCGTGCGGATCGATCCAGAGCACGCTCGCGCCTCCTTGCAGCAAGAGCGGCGCGGGAGAAAGCTCCGCGGCGGCGCCGAGCATCGCGAATTTTTTTCCACGGAGATCGATCACGCCGCCGTTTTCCTTCGCGTGTCGCATGATCCATCGCAGACCTTCGAGCGCGGCCGTCGTCATGTGATGATCGGCATGCAGCTTTTCGGCGAATCGCAGCGCATCGTCGCCGCGAAGCGTCTTGCCTTCGAACGGGATCTCGATTTCGAGGGCGGGCGACTCGCTTCCTCGTGTCATGCGCATCGAAGAGTCGGCGCCATTTTTGCGCGCGAGGACCTCCCAAAGCGGCGTGCGTTCACCATTTTCGTCGAGCTCACACGACGCGGCGAGCGCGCTGCAAAGAGCCCGTGCGATTTCCAGACGCTTCGGAGACGCGAGACGCGCCGCTTCGAACCGTGAGAGCGCATCGCCGAAACCCTTCTTGAACGCGGCGCCGTTCTCGAGAAAATCGAGCTTCGGGAGATCGGCGGCGAACGTGCGCGCCACGTCCGAAACGACGCGATGAAGCAGATGCGAGCCCGATTCGCCTTCCGGCAATGCGACGTGTGCGTCCATGGGACGGCGATACGTCGTGTGCCCGGCGCGCGGCAACGCGAACGTCTCGAGCTGACCGAAGTGTGACGAAACCCCGACCGGATCAGGGAGCTCGGGCGGTTTCCGGCCGTTCGACATGCACCGGCGGCGGCCGCTCCGATTTCAAATCGTCCTCCGCCTCGCCGCGAAAATATTCGTCGAAGCGCTCGCTCGCGTCGGCGCCGAAAAAAAGCTCGCAGGCTTCGCGGAGCCCCGGCGCATTTTTCAAGACCTCACGCCTCGTGACGAGCGAGATCTTGGATCGCCGTCGCAAGAAATCGTCGAGCTTCACGATCATCTCGCGCCGCGCCGCTTGTACGATCTCCGAACGGATGTATTCCGCGCCTTCGATCAGGAGCTCGCCCATTTTCGGATTTTCGCGGATGCTCTCGAGCAGGTTGAGCGCGTCGCTGCCGTACCGCCGCCACAGGCGCTTCGTGAGCGGCTCGGACGACGAAGGAGACGTCATCTCGTCGAGCTTCATGAGCCGCGCTTGATGCAAAAATTCGCGCTTCGTTTCGTCGGGCGGCTCGCCGTACCAGCGCGCGTCTTCGTACGGCATCTCGACGCCGAGATTCTTGACCGCGCGCGCGACCTCTTCGCCGACGTTCAAGCAGTCGGTGAGCTTGCCGCCGAAGATGCTGATCGCCCTATTTTTGTCGTCGATTTCGACGGCGTGCTTTCGTGACATTTGCATCCAATCGCTGGATCCGGATTTGACTCCGGCGACGGCGAGCGGGCGCACGCCGCAGCGTTCGGCGACGATGTCTTTTTCGGTGAGCGGCTTCGCGAGCGACAAGCGCTTGTTGATGTTGTCGAGCACGAAGCGACGATCCTCGGCCGTGACGTGCGCATGCGGATCGTCGACACGCGTGTCGGTCGTGCCGATACACGTGCGCACGCCCATCGGAATGACGAAGAAGAGTCGGCCGTCGTCGGCGAAGAACGTGAGCACGCGCCGATGTGGCGTGAGCTTCTCGACGAGGAGATGAATGCCCTTGGAGAAGACATGGCGGTGCTCGGTGGTCACGCTCGCTCTGGCATTCACGTCGTCGACGAAGGGTCCGCCGGCATTGACGATCACGCGTGCGCGGATCGCGAATTCTTTTCCGCGCACGACGTCGCAGGCGCGCACGGTCCACATGCCGTCTTTTTCGCGCCGGAGGCCGACCGCTTCGACGTAGTTCGCGGCGATGCAGCCGTGATCGAGCGCGGCGCGCACGAAATTCCATACGAAACGAGCGTCGTTGTCGTGGAGATAGGCGTCGGAATATTCGAAGCCGCCGTCCGACGACTCGAGATTCAAGATCGGCTCTTCGCTCTTCATTTCCGCGCGCGTGAGGAGGCGAGGGCGCTTCGTGAAGAAGCTTCCGATGAGCCAATAGAGCCACGTGCCGAGGACGAGCTTCCAGAGGCCGTGACGAAATCCGCGCGTATGCACCGCGTAAAATCGGATCTCTTGGACGGTGGACGGGTAGCTCGTGATCAAGTGATTGCGCGACACGCAGAGCTTCCGCACGAGGGGGAATTCGAAGCTCTCCATGTATTTGATGCCGCCCCACGCGAGGTTCGACGACTGCTGGCTCGTGAACGACGCGAAGTCGCCTTTGTCGATGAGGGCGACGCGAGCGCCACGCGCCGACATGCAGGCGGCGGACACTGCGCCATTGATGCCGCCGCCGATGACGAGGACGTCGAACGGTCCGTCGGCGAGACGCTGCAAGTTGGCGGTGCGGAGCTCGTTCATTCCAGCTTCAAGAGGATCTCGGTGACGCCATCATCGAGCCGATTCGGAACTTCTTCCACAATCGCAAAACCATTTTTCTGGAGCACGCGCAAAGAAGCCAAGTTTTCTTTCGCGACGAACGCGAAGAGAGGCCGCGTCGTGTCGATCTCGAGAAATTCCTTCACGGCGAGCGTCGCGATTCCTTTTCCCCAATACGGCTTCCCGAAAAAATAACCGACCAGCCGACGACCGTTCGACACGAAGCTGTTCACGGTCCCCGCCACGCATCCATCATGCAGCAC
>JAICXU010000478.1 GCA_025934595.1 Polyangiaceae bacterium
ATCGACGGTCACGTGACGGCGCGGGCGCCAATCGCGCTCGGCGCGCGCTTCACGAAATTCCCCGACAACGATGGCTGGGTCGCCGCCGACGTCGACGTGCAATTCACCGAAGGCATGAATTTTCCGGACGTGACCGGACACGTCGAAGCGCACGACATTCGCGTCGACCGTTACAGCTTCGCGCACGAGGTACAAAGCGACATCGCGACCACGCGCGGCGTCATCACGAGCTCGAAGACGACGCTGACGATCGCCGGCGGCCTCGCGACGCTCACCGACGTCAAAGTGGAGCCTCTCGTGAAGGGCATTCCTCTTCACGCGAAGGTCGACGTGAAAGATGCCGACTTCACGAAGCTCATGGCCGATCTCGGCGTGAGCCAGCACGCGCACGTTTCGTGGGGTCTCAAAGAAGTGCATGCGGCGTCCTTTTCGGGGACCCTCGCGCCGCTGAAATTGGACGCGGATTTCACGGCAAAAACGGACAATTTCGGCGTCTACGACATGGCGTACGAGAACCCCGCACGCACACGCATCGTCGGCGTGCGCGAAGGCACCATCGTCGCGCATTGCGGTGTGCGCCCCGCGGCGCTCACGTTCTCGAACATCCACGCGACGATGCCGAAGAGCCACGTCGACGGAGGCTTCGTCTCGATCGGCTTCCACGATGATCTCCGCGTCGAGATTCCGGACGCCACCGTCGACCTCGGGGAGATCGGTCCGCTCGGATCGATCCCCATCGCGGGCACCGCGCACGCGAGCGCGCTCGTCACCGGGCTCTTCAACGACCCGCACGTCGAAGGCGATGCGTCGATCGATTCTTTTTCGCTCGGCGGCATTCCGTTCGGCGACATCACCAGCGGTCACGTATCGCTCTCGGGCCTCGTCGTGTCGCTGAAGGACGTGAAGGCCAAGAAGAACAAAAGCGAGTACGAGATGCCGTCCGGCGTGCTCGATTTCGGCGGCAAGGCGAACATGACGATGGACGCCGTCGTCGCGTCGAACGGATTTCAAGCGCGTGACTTCTTCGCGCTCTGGCAGATGGAGGACGATCCGCGTTTTACAGACATCGACGGCACGTTCATGACAAAATCGAGCGTGCATCTCGCGCTCGGCGGACCGCAGGACAAATGCGGCGGCGGCTTCGTCGACGTCGACGCTCATGCGCAGCTCAAAGACGTCAAGCTCTTCGGCGAGGCCTTCGACGACGGCAATCTCGATTTGGACTACGAGTGGGACGATCGTCTCGCGGGTCTCGCCGGCGCGAAGATCGACGTGCACTCCGTCACGCTGCGCAAAGTGCGACCGAACGCGGCGGGCATCGCTGTCGGCACCGTCTTCGGATCGGCGACGGTGGAGAACGGCGAGCTCAGTGGCAACCTCGTCGCGCAAGGCGTGCCTCTCTCGAAAGTGCAGCTGCTCTCGACGTACGTGCCGAACGTGGACGGATCGGTATCCGGATTCGCGCGCGTCTCCGGCAACCTCGACGCGTTCAAAGTGGAAGGTGACTTCGACGCGACGCCGATCCTGTATCGGGCCACGAAGCTCGGCGCGTCACACGCGCACATCGTGATGACGCAGCTGTCGAACGCCGCGAAGCCGACGCGAAAAACGACATGTGGCGGCCCCATCTCGCCGCCGTTCGACAAAGCGGCATTTCTGAAAGACACGTCGTCGCACGGCACGATCTCGATCGACGGCGATTTTTTCGGCGGCCAAGTCGCGCTTCGCGGAGTCTCGCTCACGCGCCAAGACGACATGCACGCGAGCGGTAGCGTGCAGCTCAAGAAATTCGATCTCGGCGCCGTCGCCCACATGATGATGCCGCCGCCGACCGACGAAAGCGCGGCGCCGCCACCGCCTGTTCAAGGCCAAATTTCAGGGGTTTTGTCGATCGACAAGCTCTCACGAAATGATCTCGCGCACGCCGAGCTGCATTTTTCTCCGGAGTCGCTCGAGGTCGCGCGTGGAGGACAAGAGCTCGCGTTGCGAACGAAGGACGGTCCGCCGCCGGCGCTTCTCGTCGGCGACGACACGCTTCGCATTCCGTCGCTCGTCTTCGATTTGCAGGCGCCGAACGGGCTCAAAGGATCGGTGGCCGTGCAAGGCGCGGTGACGAAGCTGTCGCGTTCGCCGGAGCTGGCCATCGACGCGAATGTCGCGCCGATCGATCTCGGCGTGCTCGTCGGCGTCGTACCGAAGGTCGATCGCGCGCAAGGGACGCTCGATGGATCGCTCCACCTCACCGGGCCCGCGTCGTCACCGGACGTCGACGGTCGCGTGCACGTACGCGGAGGAGAGTTTGCGATTCACGACGTGCCCTCGGCGATTTCCAATGTGGAAATCGACGTGCAAGCCGACGCCAACGAGATCCGCATCGCGAATGGAAGCGCGAAGTTCGCGGGAGGCACGCTCACGCTCGGTGGACGCGTTCCGCTCCACGGATTGTCCTTCGGCGCGGGCGACCTCTCGGTGATCGCGCGCAACGTGAGGCTCGCGCCCGAGGAAGGCGTATCGACGACGCTCGACGCGGATTTGCAGCTCGATTTGAATCCGCCGTCGAACGGCGGCGCGAAAGCCGAGCTGCCGCATCTCACCGGCGACATCACCGTCACGTCCTTCGATTACACGCGCCCCATCGCCCTCACGACCGATCTCAGCGCGCTCGGCGTCAAAGCGAAACGCACCAACATCGACAGCTACGATCCCGCGCTCGACTTCGTCACCGTGGACGTTCGCGTGATGAGTCGCGCGCCGCTCCGCATTCGAAACAACCTCGTCGAGGTGCAGCTCGGCATCGAATCCGGCGCGCTCACCGTCACGGGAACGAACCAGCGCGTCGGTCTGCGTGGTGAGCTCCGCGCGAAACCCGGCGGACGTTTTCATTTCCGTTCGACCGAGTTCGAAATTCGACAAGCCTCGATTCGCTTCGACGATCCGACGCGCATCGCGCCGAACGTCGACGTGCTCGCCGTTACCGAGTATCGCCGCTACGGCGACTCGACGTCCGCGGGCACGGGCATCGCCGCAGGCCTATGGCACATCACCGTGCACGCCTACGGCGACACCGACAACTTGCGCATCGACATGACGAGCGATCCTCCGCTTTCGCAAGAAGACATCATTCTTCTCCTCACCGTCGGCATGACCCGCGCCGAGGTCGATCAGCTGCAAGCCGGTGCGCTCGGCGCCGGCGCTGCGCTCGAGGCCCTCGCCACCGTGAGCGGCGCGGATCGAGCGGTAAAAAACGCCATTCCCGTGATCGACGACTTCCGTTTCGGCAGCGCGTACTCGCCGCTCACGGGTCGCACCGAGCCCCAAGTGACGGTTGGAAAACGCGTCACCGACGACGTCCGCGCGAACGTCACGACTGGCCTCAGCGAGGATCGCGAGCTCATTGCGAACATCGAATGGCGCCTCGGCAAGCGCGTGAGCGCACAAGCTTCGTACGACAACGTCAACACGGTCACGTCGTCGGCGACAGGCAACGTCGGCCTCGATTTACGCTGGCGGCTCGAGTTCAAGTAGCGCCGCGCATCTCTCGGTCGATATGCTGCGGCGAAGCTCGTGAGGCCGCGCTCGATCCCGATTCTGTACGCCGCCCTTGCGATCGCGATCGCGATTTTCGTGGCGCGACGCGCAGCCGCGGACGAGGGGGCCGACGTGACCGTGCTGCCACCGGCCCCTCCGCCGCCGGCCGCGGTCATGGTCCCCGTGATTGTTCCCGAAGCCGATTTGAAGGGTTTCGTGGGCAAACGGATCTCTTCGGTCGAGGTCGTGAGCACCGGCGAGATGTGGGGCGCGCAAGGATTTCCAGCGGTGAAGAGCGTGAGAGCGGGCGACTTGCTGACGCCGGATGCGGCGAGGGCGGCGCTCGACGAGATCCTCGCGACAGGCAGATTCGCGCGTGCGCAGGCCGTCGCGATCGACGAAGGCGGCGGCAGCATCGTCCTGCAAATTCGCGTCACCGCCCGGAAGACGATC
>JAICXU010000022.1 GCA_025934595.1 Polyangiaceae bacterium
GAATCCCGCCGCGAGCGCGCCCGCGATCGGCGCGACCCAAAAGAGCCAGAGCTGTGCGAGCGCCCAGCCGCCCACGAAGATCGCGGGGCCGGTGCTGCGCGCGGGGTTCACCGAGAGATTCGTGATCGGGATGCCGATCAAGTGGACCAACGTGAGCGTGAGCCCGATCGGGATGCCTGCGAATCCAGCGACCGCCTTCTTCGAGGTTGATCCCAAGATCACCGTGAGGAAGATGAAGGTGAAGACGACCTCGGCGATGAGGCCGGTCAGCATCGGATAGTGACCCGGTGAATGATCGCCGTAACCGTTCGCGGCGAGACCTCCGATCGAGGGATCGTAGCCTTCAGGTCGACCTTTCAAGAGCACGACGAGAAGGCCCGCTGCGATTACGCCGCCGACGAGCTGCGCGCCGATGTATCCGGGCGCGTCTTTCCACTCGAAGCGTTTGCCGGCGCACAAGCCGAGCGTAACGGCGGGATTCAAATGACATCCGGACACGGGACCGAGCGCATAGGCGCAGCCGAGGACGGTGAGCCCGAACGCGAGCGAAACGCCGAGCAGCCCGATGCCCACGGATGGAAATGCCGCGGAAAATACCGCCGATCCGCAACCGCCAAAGACGAGAATGAAGGTCCCTACGAGCTCCGCGACGTGCTTTCTCATGTGAGATCGAGGGTATCTGCCAAACCACGTTAGAACCTAAATTCTGGCGTGAAATGCGCGAACGGCGTGGACGAGCCGCCCTCGCACACGTCAGATCAGCGCCCATGCACGATCGCGCACGCTTCATTTTTCCCGTGGCATTGGGGATCGCAGGAATCTCGTTCGCGGCAGGATGCGCGAATGGCCACGCCGACTCGGGCTTCGAATCGTCCGACGAAAACATCGATGCCGGCGGCGCCGTTTCGTCGAGCGACGGCTCCGGCTCCAACGTGCCGGACGCGGGCTCGTCCCACTTGGGATTTTCGTCCGACGCGAGCGCCGATGCGGCACCCGCCTCGTGCGATCCGTGCAGTGTCACCGGACCCGGAACCTATTGTGGGATCGACGTCACGATCGATCCGTACGTGACGGGCGGACCCTTCGGCGGATTCCAGAGTGACGTCGGCACGGGATTCCAAAGCCCGATCACGATCACACTCTCACAACCCATCACATGGGTGTCGATCGACATCTTGGATCCCGACTATCCGGATTTCATCCAAGTCTACGATGCGACGGGCACCATGACGGGACAAACCCAATTCGCCGACGACGGGACGCCGAACGTCCTCACCGATTCGACGATGGGCCTCGGCGGTAGCTCGATCAAATCGATCAAGCTCGTGCCGGACTCACGTGACTATGTGGCGTATGACGGGCTCACGATCATCCCCGCCGGCTGCGCGCCGCCCCCTCCGCGCTGACGTCACCGTCGGAGCGCCGCGCTCATTTCGTGGCGCAGGCGATCTGATCCGAGTCTTCGGTGATCGTGAGGAACTGATTCACGTCCACGTCGTGGATCGTTTGGATCTTGGGGGGATTCGTCGGCCAGCGGATTTCGATCGTGTCGATTCGTTTTTGCGTGCCCAGCCCGAAGTGGGCGATGGGCGGATCGGCGGCGCCGAAGGTTCCTTTGCCTCCGCTGATCTCTCGCATCTGCGTCAGGCAGCCGGAGGTGACTTTGATGCGCGCGCCGATGCCGAACGAGTTCGCGGTTTTTCCTTTCAGGGAAATCTCGACGAAGGAGTTCTTGTTTCCGATCTCGTTCTCGAAGAGATGCACCTGCTCGACGCCGCCGGGGGCTTTTTCGTAGCTCGTGTTCACCGATCCCATGAGGATGTCGAGATCGCCGTCGCGATCGTAGTCCGCGACCGTGAGGCCATTGGAGTTCGCCATGTTGGCCTTTTGGCCGGAGAGCATGGTGACGTTCTCGAACGTGTGATCCGGTAGTTGGTGATAGAGCCACGCGTGACTCGTCGTATAGGCGCTGTTCTCGATGATGAGATCCAACAGGCCGTCGTTGTCGAAGTCGAGCCACGTGACACCGTGATCGCCTTCGTCGCCGCCGTCGCCGTTGTCGTCGGTGCCGTTGAGATCGCGGTTGATGCCGGTGTCGGCGAGCGCCGGGCGCTCGAACGCGAATTCGCCCGCAGCGCCTGTATTTCGCAGGATTCGTGATCGGTCCGCGGTCGAACGAGGATAATCACCGTGCGTCGTCTCGGCCGTGAACATGTCGAGATCGCCGTCGTTGTCGTAGTCGCCGCACGCCGTGGCGAACCCGTTGCCGCCTTGCCTATAGCTCGCGGTCTCACCGGGGTTCGGTTGATCATCCATCGCGTACGTCGTCGCAGCGCTGACGTTCGAGAACGTGCCGCCGTTATTTTGCCAGAGGTCGTTCTTGCCGAGGGCATAGGTCGATGTGAGGAGGTCCGGCCAGCCGTCGTCGTTCCAATCGCACGCGGTCACACCATAGGTGGGCTTCGTGTACATGCCGTCGACCGCGCCTACGGTTTCCGAGGTCGTGATCCCCGTGGCGTCGTTCACGAGCGTGAACGTACCGTTGCCGGAATTCTTGTAGAGATCGTTCTGGTAGGACGCGTCGTTGGGATACGCGATCATGAAGTTGCCGACGAAGAGATCGAGCTTGCCGTCGAGATCGTAGTCGACGAACGTCGCCGCCGCGGTCGTCAGCGGCCACGGCGCTTCGACGCCCGACGTCGAAAGCAGCGTAAAATGAGCCGTTCCATCGTTGATGTAGATCTCGTTCGGGTCGGCCACGTACTCGGTGCCGGTCGGCTGTTGCGAGTAGCTTCCGGAGAACATGTCGAGATCGCCGTCGCCGTCGACGTCGCCGAACGCGACCATGAGCGCAGTCTGACCATCGGAGCCGTCGCGATTCTTCGTGATGCCGGACTCGGCCGTGGTGTCGACGAACATGCGACCGCCGCTCGGGTTCGGCCGATTCATGTAGAGGTGTTGGAGGTTCTTCGTGACGCCGGTCTGCACGGCGACGAAATCCGGATAGCCGTCACCATCGAGATCGCCGAACGTGACGCGGCGACCGAGCACACCCGTGAGGCCCACGTTCGCGAACACGTCTTGAAAAAATCCTCCCGCCGAGAGGTCCACGTCGGCGAGATGGGCTGGCGCATCTCCGCACGACGTGCTCTCGGTCGCGACGTGGCACGCCGCTGGGACAGGCGCCGCGGCGGAGTGGCTGCTGCTCGAGCACGCGGTCATCACGGCGGCGGGAAAGCACAATGTCGCAATGGATTTTCTCATGGCAGGTGCGAGGCTTTTTGCCGGCCGTACGACGAAACGTCCACCTCTCCGATGTGAAATCCAGCCCAATTTAGGACCTTAAACGCATGCGAGATCGACGGCAGGGTGAAGGAGATACCCTTCACCGCGTGTCACGAGCACGTCTCCCATGCCGAGCTTTCGAAGCGTGGCCACCGCGACATAGAGGCGGCTCGACGCCGCGCTCGGTAGGATTTTTTCTTGCGGCCACACGCGTGACATCAGCCATTCAGCCTGTGCCGGATCGCCCGGGGACGCCAGTCGCTTTTCGAGGAGCGCTTCGAGGAGCATTCGAAGCTTGGGCCTTCGCGTGAGATCGACGCGCTCTGCCCCGGCTCGCCGAAACCATTCGCCGCGAGGACCGATCTCGAGCCGGCCGCTCGTCTGCGCGCGCGTCGGGGCAAGCTCGCCTGGCACCGGATCCCGTTCCATCTCGCGACGCAAAAACCGGGCAGCGAGACGTTCGAGCGCCGCGCCTCGCGACGCGGCATGGGCTCGTTCGGTCGCTTCGCTTCGAATCACGAATCCGTCGAGCACGTGGACGACGGCAATCGCCACGGCGTCGCCGATCCCTTCGAGAAGCGCGCGCGCCGATGACAGGGCCATTTTTGCGTCTTCTTCACGATGGAGACATGCCGCAGCTGCACCCGCGAACGCGAGCGCGAGACCTTCGTAACGCGGATCGCCGCCGACCTGCTGCAAGAGCGACGCGCCTTCTTCGTAGCGCGCGATGGCTTCGCGTGGATCGCGACGCGCGAATGCGTGATGCCCGAAGCCCGTTTGTACGATGCCTTCGAGTCGTTGATCGCCGAGCGCGTGCAAAATCCGGAGCGCGTCTTCGAGCAGCGCATGCGACTCGTCCAGGTGATCGCATTCGAGCTCGACGAGCGCGAGCATGTAGAGGGCGATGCCTTCGTAGCGGCGATTGTCGGCGGCCCGAAGCACGCCGAGCGCGTCTTCGTAGCTGCGTTTCGCGCGCACGACGTCGCCTTGATCGAAGATCATGTTGGCCAAAAAATACGAGGTGATGGCTTCGTTGTGTACGTCGCCTTGGCCGCGCTCGACGCCGCGCGCTTCCTCGAGGAGCGTGCGCGCCTCGCCGAATCGGCGGCGGAATCCGGCGATGACGCCGAGCTGGCCGATGCACATCCCTTCGAGACGACGATTGCCGGCCTTCGCATGGAGATCGCGTGCCGCACGCGTGTGAGCCTCGGCATCGTCGATCGCACGGAGCTGCCAAAGAACGACTCCGAGCAAGCCGAGCACCTCCGCCTCCAGCGCGGCATCACCGGACGTGCGCGCGAGATCGAGCGCGCGCGTCAGATCACGCTTCGCGTCGGGTGCGCGTCCGCGCTGGCGATCGATGTCCGCATGCACGCGAAGAAGGCGGGCCAGCGATCGCAAATCCGCCGATTTTTCCGCGGTCTCGAGCGATGCGTCCACGAGGCGTGCGAACGTATCGAGCGGCCCGCGTGTCGAAAAGAGCGGCTCGAGAATCGCGATCATCTCGGACGCTTCGACGGCGCCCGACGCGAGCCAAGTCGTATGGGCCGCGATCAGATGATCACGCTCGCGCGCCAGCGTCGCGCGATTCTCCGCGCCATTTTTGCCATGCGCCCCGTGCGCGCACGCTTTCCCTTGCTCGAGAAAGAACGTCGCGTGTCGGAGGCGCGTCTCGTTCGTTTGCGCCGGAGTCGCTTGAGCGCGCGCGAAATCGCGCACGGTCTCGAACAAATCGAAGCGCGGTGCGATCTCGTCCTCGGTGGCTCGCAAGAGCGATTTGTTGCGGAGCGATTGCAAGAGATCGAGCGTCGAGCGCTCTCCGTCGACGCGCAGGATCGATTCCGCCGCTTCCAGCGAGAAGCTGCAGTCGAACGTGGCGCATTGAACGAGCGCGCTCTTCTCGTCGTCGTCGAGCAGCGACCACGACCAGGAGATCGCATTTCGTAGCGTCGCGTGGCGTGGCGTGCGATCGCGCCGGTCGCTCTTCAGCCAATCGAGACCTTGCCCGAGACGCTCGACGAGCTGCGCGAGCGAGAGCAGCGGCGCCCGCGAGGCCGCGAGCTCGATCGCGAGCGGGATGCCGTCGAGACCCGCGACCACTTCTCGAGCGAGGCCGCGATCCGCGTCGGTGATCTCGGCGCGACGTCCAGCTTGCTTCGCGCGCGTGAAGAAAAGCTCGAGCGCATCGGCTTCTGCGAGCGACGAGAGCTCGATGCGCTCTTCGCCTTCGATACCGAGGAGCTCGCGCGAAGTCGCCAAGAAGGAAGCATCTGGCGCCATCTCGAGCCATGCGCCCAAGCTCGCGCGTGCATGCGCGACGAGCTGCTCGAAGTTGTCGAAAATGAAGAGCGAGCTCCCGCGTGCCGCGATCGCGCGTCCAATTTGCGTGATCATTTCTTCTTCGCCGCTCGCCGCTTGGAGAGGGACGTCGAGCGCAGACGCCACCGCCGTCACGATGTCGGCGAGAGATCGCGCGGCGCTGAGATCGCAAAAGAGAACAGGTCCCGAGGAAGCCGCGTGCTCGGCCCCGTGACGTCGCGCGACGCGGGTTTTTCCCGTGCCTGGCGCACCGAGGATCGTGACAAGACGTGCGCCGTTCGCGAACGCAGCGCGAACGAGCGACAGGGCATCTTTGCGCCCGACGAACGTCGAAAGCTCGCGCGGGAGATTCGTCGAATGTTGCCGCGCGCGCATTTTTCGAATCTAGCAGCTCGCGCGAGGCGCGGTCGATCGACGCGGGGTCAGGGCCGGTGCGCGCGCACCCGTCGCATCGGAAAGGCCGGCATCACGGTGTCGAATCGTTGGAACGAGAGCACGTCGTCGATCACGAAGCCCGCCGCCCGAACCTCGTCGAGCGGATTTCGATTCCAATGGCAGCCCTGCTTGTTCAGCGTCATCCAGAGCGGGTTCGTCAGGTTCATCAAGAAGCCCGGCACCGCGGCTTCGCTCCGAACGTGCTCGAGCACGCGCATCTGTCCGCCTTTTTTCACCACCCGAAATGCCTCGGAGAGCACTCGTTTTACCGAGGGAACGCTGCACAGGACGAGACCGAGGACGACGGCGTCGAACGTGTCGTCGGGAAAAGCGAGGTTCATCCCGTCGCCGCGCGCAGCGTGAACGTGCCCGTCCATTTTCTTCGCGCGTGCGATCGCGAGCGCCAGAAAATCTTCTTCGGGCTCGATGCCCTCCACGTTCGCGCGCTCGTCGTAATACGGAAACATCGATCCCGTCCCGCAGCCGATCTCGAGCACACGCCCGGCGAGGTCACCGACGAGCTCCCGGCGCACCTCGGCGAAGCCTTGCTCGTCGGCCTTGGCCATGAAGAGATCGCTGAATTCCGCGCGCGGATGCTCTCGTTGGAGACGCGAGAGGTCTTTGGCGTTTTTGAGGAAGTGCCCGATCTCTTTCAACACGTGTTTTCCCCTTCAAGGACGTTGCGGAATCATGCTGCCGGTCCACCACTCGAAATCGCGACCGAGCGAATCGCCGGCCGGAAAAAATACGAGGTAACTCATGGCGTCGTAGGGCAAGAACGTCGGCCTGCCGCCGATGTCGTGACCGATCTGGTGCACGCTTCGCCAGGTGCCGGTGTTGAAATAGACCGCAGGCTTGCCGTCGACGTTGCCGAGCGGCGTCATCGTCGCGAAATGCGAGTGACCGTTCACGACGTAGCGAATGCCGGTTCGCTTTTCGATCCGGTCGGCGGCGAGCTTCGACATCTTGCCGTCGAAGCCATGCTGCATGAATTTGTAGAGCTCGGTGAGGCGTCGATCGCTGCCTTTGACGATCAGCTTTTTCGTGGAGAGCTCGAGCAAGATGCGGAGCTTCATCGACGTGTCGAGCGTGAAGGCGCGATGCTTCGTCTTGAGCCAGCTCTTCACGAAGCTCTTCGACAAGAAATTCTCGACGAGCCCACCCCACGTCTTGTGAATCGCAGGAAGAATTTCGGGATGGAACACGCCGAAGTGACGTACCCATGCGGGCACGGCGTAGATGGGCCTTACGTCGTCGATGTCGTCGAGCTCAGGATGGGCGGCGTCGGTTTCGAGACGAACCGCGCGCGGAAATCCGACGATGAGCTCGCAGCCGATCGCATCGCCGAGAGTCCCCGCGCCGTCGGGATCGTAGTTGACGCCGTCGCTCGCGTGTCCGTGGTAGGCGAGCACGCCGTGATCGGGAAAAATTTTTTCGTCGGGAAAATCGACGTCCTCGAGGGCGCCCGTGAGCGCGCCCCAAATTTTTCTGCGTGCGTTTTTCGCGTGACGAAGCAGCCGATCGTGATTGCCGAGGACGTAATGGACGACGAGCTCGCCGGCCGTCACCCGTTTGCGAATCGCCGAAAAAAAAGGCTCTTCGCGCGTGAGCACGTCGTCGACGATCGACTCGACGCGCGCGACGAGCGCGGGGCTCGGCTCGTCGTAAGGTCGTAGATCCGTCTGAAACCAGCTCGGCGAGCGCACGATGTCGAAGAGATCTCCCACGAAGCACATTTGTGCGGGTCGATCGCCGCGCGCGGCGCGAATGCGCGTCCAGAACCGCTCGAACGTGTCGACGCGCGGGATCGCGGCGTTGTGCAGAGCGTCCGTGAGATGGATGTCGCTCACGAACACGAGCATCGATCGATCGGGTTTCGGTGACATGCCGAAGCCCGAGCATACAGGTCAGTCCCCGATCGCGTCAGCGTTCACGTGCTCGACGCCAGCCGATCGGCGAGACGCCCGAGCTCGTTCGCGCGTGCGATCTTCGCGGCGCCTTCGCGATTCAGCGGCGTGTCGGCCGGCCGCGCGAGATCGATGCGACGACATGTTGCCACGTCGCGGAAGACGCGCAGCATCTCGGCTTGTCCTGCAATCGCGCGCACCGCTGCGCTCGCAGCCGGCTTCGGCGCGTTCGCGATCACGTTCTCGAGCGTATGGTGCGCATGCAAGAGATCGCGCGCGCTCTTTTCGCCGATGCCTTTCGCGCCCGGCAGGCTGTCGGACGGATCGCCGCGCAGCGCGATGAAATCGGGCACTTGGTCGGGCCGAACGCCGTAGCGATCATAGACGCCTCTCTCGTCGACGCGTGCAGGCGGCACGCCGCCTTTCTGCATCATGAGCACGTTCACGCGCGCGTTGACGGACTGATAGAGATCGCGGTCGCCCGTGAGGATCAGCGCTTCGCCGCCGGCTTCGGCCTCGATCTGCGCGAACGAATGCACGAGGTCGTCGGCTTCGAGCGAATCGTGATGCTCGACCATCCAACCGAACGCGCGAAAAAAATCCGTGGCGAGATCGAACTGGGCCTCGAGCTCGGGCGGCATCGGCGGACGATTCGCGTGATAGGGGGGATACGCTTTCACGCGATATTCCGCGCTCTCGTTTCCGAAACAAATCACGACCGCGCGCGCGGAATACGACGCCGACACCGCGAGGAGCGTGTTCGTCGTGCCGAGGAGCGCGTTGTTCTTCACGCTCTTCGGAACGCCGAAAAAGGAGCGATAAAGAAGCGCTGGAGCATCCACCGCGAGGAGCGGGCCCGTGCCGAACGAGGTCATCGTTCGAGCGAGCTTACTTCTGCGGCGGAGCGGGCGGCGGCAAGAAATTCGGGAGCGTGCTCGGTACCGGCCACGGCCACGCGCTCGGGATCACGAACGGAGCGGGAGCCGTCGATGCGGGAGCTGCAGATTGCGCGGGCGCTGCATTCTGACCACTCGGCGCGGGCGCGGGCGCGAATCCAGGAATCGAGAAACCAGGAATCGCAGGGAGGCCCGGGATGCCGGCGAAGCCCGGGAGCGTCGGCAACGTGAGGGGCTGCGGAGGCGGCGCCGGACCGTTCGGACATTGTCCATTCGCGGGACGCGATTGATCCGGACACACGCCAGCGCATTGGTTTGTCACCGAGTCGAGCACCTGATCGCCGCGACAATCTTCGTCGGTCTGCGCGGGCACCGGCGACGACGGCGTGCCGGCATCCACGTCCGTCCGCACTTTATATGCAAGATGCATCCATTTTTGCACCATGGCTTGCGAGATCCACGCATAGCCGCCGTCGCCCCATTTCGGGCCCCAGCTGTTGTGCGCGAGAAATTGTAGACCGCCCGCGACGCGCCGATAGCCGGCGATCGCGAACGAGTGACCGCCGTCCGGTGACGACCAATCGGGGATCACGAAGTTTTGCATGCGCCTGTTCGTCCACACGCTCGAGTCGATGTCGAACCCGACCCAGATGTCCGCGCCGCTCGCGAGGAGCGCCGTCATCTCGTCCAGATTCGGCGGCGAGACGTCGAGCTCTTCGAACGACACCACGTGATGTCCGCCGGCGGCATCCGCGGCACGCAAGCGCGATTGCAGATTCGCGTCTGCGCCGGCCGTATTCGGGAGGACGCCGTAGGTTTGCCCGCAATCGTCGGTCGTGTCTTTGTCGATCTCGCAGGCTTCTTTTCCGCTGTACGGAAGCGCGTCGAAGGTCGTGATGCCTTTGTTCACGTTGCCTTCCGCGGCATCTTCCATCGTCGGCACGCCGTAATGCGCCCACACGTGCTCCGGCGATGTCGTGATGTTGAGGCTCGCGCGACGAAGCGAGTTGTCCATCACCGCCGAGAGCGCGAACGACGTACACGCGCCGACGTCGCCTTGATCTTTGATGGGACCTTCGGTGCCGTTCAAACGATGATCGACGACATCGGGCAAGGCCGGATCCGCCGTTTGCGATCCCGCCCCTTGGCCGACGCGATCGTCCTCGAGCGCGAACGTGGCATTCGGATCCGCGTCCAACCCCGCGTGCGGTCGCGTGATGGGCGACCTTCGGAACGGAGCTCCGTGGATCGGGATCCACTTCGCGCCGCGCGTTTTCATCAAGCCGATCTTGAGCGCGGTCGCGTGCTTCACCGCGATCGGAACGCGTCGATACGGATAACAATCGATGTGCACGAACACGCCGTCGGCCACTTCCTTCGGCACGTTGCAGCGCGAAGGTTGCACGGCCGATTGCCGGAGGTGCGCGACGTTCATGAAGTCGGGGCGACTCAGCGCCGGCGGCATCGCGGGCGCCGAGATCGCTTGCTGCTGTCCGCCGTAATAAATGAAGCCCGGATGCTGGAACGCGGCGGGCGGCGGAGTTTGCTGCGCGACGGGCGTAGCGGGCGGAGACGCGGAGCCTCCGTTCACGACACACGCACCCGTGACGATGAGAAGCCCGAAAATTCCGATCCGTCCGAAGCCCGCTCGTGTCATTTCACTTTCCTACGCGGATCTGTGCCTCGGGATCCGCAGGGTTTCCCTGGTTAGACTCGTAGGGGAGCGGAATCTTCACCGTGTAATTTCCCGCCGCGAGCGGGCCTTTCGCCACGGCATCGACGTGGATGGTGCAACATGTCGTAGGGCCTTTCGCCGGCCACCCGACTTTGACCGCATCCCACCCGATCTTCGCGTGCGCCTTTCCGCCCGGCGGCAAGACGAGATGCGACTCCGGATTTTTGCATGGTTTGTCCATGCACGCGGGGTCCGCGTTTTTCGGAGCATTGCCGGCAGGCGGCGCGATTGTCTTGCCCTTCGCGTCTTTCACGCTGACCGCGAGCGTGAGATCGCCCGCGAAATAAAGCGGGATCGGAGCGGTCCCGGAGTTCGTGAGATCGAGCGCGAGATCGAGATGACCTCCTGGTTTCACTTTCGCGTTCGAGGGTGTGAGGGTGACCTTCACGTCTTGCGCGGCGCTCGCGGGTGTCGGCGGAGCGTCGGCGCCCGCGCGGCATTTCTTGTTCGCGAGCACGGCCGCGAGATCGATGTCCGTGCCCGTACACGCGGGATCTTCCGAGCCGCCTGCGGAAGGATTGGGCGCGCCGGCATCGATCGGCGTCGCCGAATCGATGGGCGGAGGTCCTGCGTCGAACGCCGTGTCGACAGGAGACGCCGTGGAGACTCCGACCGGAGTCGTCGACGTGTTTCCGTTGCCGCACGCGGCGGCGGAGAGTGCGATGATTGCGGCAATCCACGAAATCGTTCGCGTCGTCACGCACCGAAGCCTACTCGCTCGAATCGGCGCGACGCGACCGAAATTACGAACTTTTCCTTTCTTGGTATGTTCGTAAATCGATGGATCGCGTCCGCGCGCTTTTCGAATGGCTCGTCGACGGCGCGCCTGGAGTGTCGAGGTCGGAAGATCTCATCGCGCGCATGGGGCTCGATCTCCGCGCGTCGGGGTTGCCTGTCGATCGCGCCGCGGTATTCGTGACGACGCTACATCCCACCGTCATCGGACGCGCGTTTTGGTGGGAGCACGACAAGCCGATGCGCGTCCTCGATCTCACTCTCCAAAAGCAGCAAGAGGATGCGGTGAAGCGAAGCCCGGTCACCGAGGTCGCGGTCACGAAAAAGGAAATTCGCAAGCGCCTTTCGGAAGGCGTCCTAGCCACCGACTACGCGGTCTATCACGAGCTCGTCAGCGAGGGATTCACCGACTTCGTGTGTTTTCCAATCGTATTTCTACAAGGGCAAACCCACGCCGCGACGTTCGCGACGCGCAGCGCGAATGGCTTCTCCGAAGCCGACCTCGACGATCTTCGCCGCATCGTGCGTCCCCTCGCGCGTGTCGCGGAGATCTACGCGCTCAATCGCACCGCCGCGAACCTCTTGAGCACGTACGTCGGAAGAAATTCCGGCGAGCGAATCCTGGCGGGCCGAATCTTCAAAGGCGACATCGAGTTCATTCGCGCGATCATCTGGTTTTCCGATCTTCGCGGCTTCACCGAGCACACCGCGCGTCAAACTCCGCGCGAGACGATCGACATGCTGAACACGGTCTTCGACTGCCAGGTCCCGACGATCCAAAAGCACGGCGGCGAGGTCCTCAAATTCATCGGCGACGGCCTTTTGGCCATTTTTCCCCTCAATGGTGAAGACGTGACGGCGACGGCGGTTGCTGCAACTGCGGCCTTGGCCGCGGCGGACGAGGCGTTCGCGGCGCTCGACGAACAGAACGAAGGAAGCGCGAGCCCCATCGCGTACGGTCTCGCGCTCCATCTCGGCAGCTTCGCGTACGGAAATATCGGAGGCGCGTCGCGTCTCGATTTCACGGCGATCGGGCCCGCCGTGAACATCGCCGCGCGGCTCGAAGGTCTGACGGGCAAGCTCGGTCGTCGTCTCGTCTTGTCCGCGGATCTCGCGAGCCACGTGCAAGGGCGTCTCGACGATCTCGGCGAATTCGAGCTGAAAGGCGTCCCTGAACCCGTGCGCGTGTTTGCCCCGACGTGATTATTTCGTGTCCGCGTACGTCGAACCATCTCGTATCCATCGTTCGAGGAGAGACTCGATGCCGAAGCAGCTTCCGATGTTGTTCGTCACCATCGCTACGGTCATCACTGCTTTCTTTTCTGCCGGAACCGCGTCTGCCGACGAGATCGCGTTCCTGAGCCTCCGAGGGCAGAAGTCGGGTCAGATGTCGGGGGATACGCGATCCACCTCGTTCAAAGATCAATTCGACCTGCGCAATTTTTCCGTGACGCCTGCGACGCCGGCAACCGGACCGGTCACCCTGTCCGGCACGATCTCGTATTATGGGCTGGCGCGCGTTTTCAACTCGATGGTCAGCAACGAGCTCATCACCGAGGCCATCGTCACGGTGGAGCGAGCCGATCGGTACGGCGCGCTCACGCCGGAGTTCACCGTTCGATTTGCCAACGCCTATTTCACCGATCTCAGGTTCGACTTCGTGCAAGGCCTCGAGCCGGTTTTTTCGTTCAAGCTCACGACGGCCACGAACAGCGCGGTTCGGTATGCGAGCCCGAATGGAACACAGCTCACCACCGCGATTCCGTTCATTGCGGGTCCCGTGCTCGCCAAGAGAGCCACGCCGACGTTCAGCGCGAAGCTGAAGACGTCGGCCGGCGGCACGATCAATTCGCCCATTCAGGA
>JAICXU010000013.1 GCA_025934595.1 Polyangiaceae bacterium
GTCCTCTTTCGTCTTCGGCGCATCGCTCACGGGTGAAAGATACGCTGACCCCCCCAACCGGTTCCCGAAAAACCGAAACTGGTCGCGAATGCCCCGACATCTGCTAGAAAGCCTCGCCGCGCAATCGCGAGGGGTCCGCGAGCGGCGAAAGGGAACAGGGATGAAGCGCTTTCTCCTCGTGCTTGCCAGCGCGTTCGTTTTGTCGGTCGCGTTCGTCGTTCTTTTGGCCGCGTGTAGCGGCGCGAAAAAGAGCAGCGGCTTCGACGACGGCACGGACGGCAATGATGCGGGTGGCGGCTTTGGAAAGCTCGGCGGCGAGGGCGGCGGCCCCTGCGTGAATCTCCAATGCCAGCAGACGTGCGCGAGCACGTCGATCAGCGGCAGCGTCTTCGATCCTTCGGGACAGACGCCCCTCTACAACGTCATCGTCTACGTTCCGAACACCGACGTGCCGGATTTCACCGACGGCGCCACGTGCGACAAATGCGGAACCGTCGCCGCTTCGCCCGTCGTCTCGGCGCTCACGGACACGAACGGAAAGTTCACGCTGACGAACGCGCCGGACGGCGACAACATCCCGCTCGTCGTGCAAGTCGGAAAGTGGCAGCGCAAGTACACCATCCCGCACGTGAGCTCGTGCGTCGACAATCCGATCGACAAAGAAGTCACGCGCCTCCCGAAAAATTCTTCCGAAGGTCACTTGCCGAAGATCGCGGTGACGACCGGCGGCTACGACTCGCTCGAATGCTTCATCCGGCGAATCGGCGTCGAAGCGGGCGAGTTCTCGGACGGCGGCGGCTCGGGACGCATTCAGCTTTACGTCGGCGACGGCGGCGGATCGAAGCTCGATAGCTCGACGCCGAGCGCTTATTCTCCGGTCGGCAGCGCGTTTTGGGACAGCGAGTCGAACCTCGCGCAATACGACATGGTCGCGCTCACCTGCGAAGGCGATGAGTACGGCAGCGACAAACCTTCGACCGCGCTCGACGCGATGCGCGACTACACGAGAAACGGCGGGCGCGTCTTCGCGACGCATTACCACTACTACTGGTTCAAGAACGAGCCGGAGACCGCGAACATCGCGAACTGGAGCACGTCGGTGTTTTCGTCGAGCTCGTTCACGGTCGACACGACGTTCCCGAAAGGCGCCGACTTTGCCGATTGGCTCCAAAACGTCGGCGCAACCACCACGAAGGGATCGATCGATCTCACCGAGGTCGCCGACGACGTCGGCACCCTCAAGGGCACGAGCGCCACGCGATGGATCTACGCGGGCAGCGCGAGCAGCTACTCCACGAAGTACATGACCTTCAACACGCCGGTCGGGTCGGCCGCCGCGGATCAGTGCGGGCGCGTCGTCTACAGCGACATCCACGTCGCGAACACGAGCTCGCCGTCGAACACGGGCAGCACGTCCTTCCCCTCGCTCTGCGACACGAGCCCGCTCACCGCCCAAGAAAAGGCGCTCGAGTTTTTGTTCTTCGACTTGAACGCATGCGTGCAAGACGACTCGCAGAAGCCGCAGCCGCCGCGCTGACCGATTCCATACGTAGCGGAGGCCGGCGCGTCGCGCTGGATCACGCGGGCACCGCTGGATCCGATTCGGATCAGCGATGATTGGCGTGATCTGCGCACCACGTCTCACAAAAAATCGGGGGCCCCGATGGAAAAATTGCGGCTTGACGGCAAGAACGGCACTCTAAAGGCCATGCGGAATACGTAGGTGCGTGCTTCGAGCTCTGGCTCGAACCCTGCTCTTCTCGCTTCGCGATTCTTGTTTCTTTTGCCCACGCTTTTTTCCCGGAGAAAACACCGATGCGATCCAACCATGTGATTCGAGCTAGCGCCGTGATGACGACCTTGCTGGTTGCCGTCGGGTTCGGCACGGCCATCGCGGGTGCCGGCGGATGCGGATCGGACGACAGCTCGACGTTCGACGGTGGCTCGGACGGCAGCAACACGATCGGCGACGGTCAAGGATTCGGATTCGGAAACGGCGGCGACAGCGGCGAGCCGTGCACGGGCGGTCTCTGCACGCAGTCGGTCGATTGCTCCGGCAAGGGCACCGGCGACACGACCATCTCCGGCGTCGTCACCGACCCCGCCGGCAAGAATCCGCTCTACAACATCCTCGTCTACATCCCGAACTTCCCCGACAAGATCCCCGCGTACACCGACGGCCCGAGCTGCGACGTGTGTGGCGCTGCGATCCCCGGCGGCGTCGCGTCGTCCGCGGTCACCGACGTCGACGGCAAGTTCCAACTCGCGAAGGTGCCGGTCGGCGCGAACATTCCGGTCGTCGTGCAAGTCGGAAAATGGCGCCGCACGTACACGTTCGCGAACGTCAACGCGTGCGTCGAGAACGCAGCGCCGTCGAACGACGTCTATCGTCTTCCGAAGAACTCGACCGAAGGTCACTTGCCGAAGATGGCGATCACGACCGGCGGCGCGGACACGATGGAATGCCTCTTCCGCCGCATGGGCATCGACGACAGCGAGTTCGTTCCGGGCGGACGCGTGACGCTCTACGGCGGCTTGGACCAGGACGGCACCACGAACAACGTCACGGTCGCCTACGACGCGGCCCACGGCGGCACGACCTTCCCGAACGCCCGCGCGTTCTGGAACGACTCGGCACAAGTGAACGCCCAAGACATCATCATCTACTCCTGCGAGGGCGCGGCTTTCGACAGCGACAAGACGGCGAGCGGCATTCCGAACACGAACGCGTTCCTCGACAACGGCGGCAAGATGTTCGCGTCGCATTGGCATCGCGGCTTCTTCTCGAAGAGCACCGAGCTCAACGTGATCGGCACGTGGAAAGACGACAACGATCCCAACGATCCGTCCGAGGGCTCGATCGTCACGAGCTTCCCGAAGGGTGCTGCATTCGCGCAATGGCTCACGAACCGCGCAGCGACCGACGGACCGAACCAGATCAAGATCCACGCGCCGCGCAACAACGTGAACACCATCGTGGCGCCGGGCACCGAGTGGGTCTACCTGCCGACAGACCATGTTCCTCAGTTCATCACAGTCGACACACCCGTCGGCGCGAGCGACGACAAGCTTTGCGGCAAAGCGGCGTTCAGCGACTTGCACGTCTCGTCGTCGGGCACGGGCGACAAGAACAACGGCAACGCATGGCCCACCGAATGCGCGACCGGCGACCTGACGGCGCAAGAGAAGGCGCTCGAGTTCCTCTTCTTCGATCTCTCGGCGTGCGTCCAAAACGACAGCAACCCGCCGCCGCCGCCGCGCTGATTTCTCACGACAGCGTAAAAGCACGGTAGCAGCTGAAAACGCCTGAATTTTAGGCGAAACCAGCGCTGGCGCTTCGCCGTACTCTGCGCGAAAGTGCGAGGCCGCCCCATGCAGAGACATCATCTGGACGCGCGTCGGATCGGCGCGCTCGTTTTCGCGGTGACGACCTCGATCGTGCTCGCGGGCGAGGGCCGCGCGTTCGCGATCGATTTCGATCCCGCGGGTAACCTCTCGTTCGACAAGAACGCGATCGTCACCGAAGGCTTCGAATCGTTCGCGCCCGTCGACGGCCTCACGATCGCGAGCGCCGACGCGACGCACACGGCGCTCGAAGGCACGAAGTTCGCGAACGTGAACACGACCCAAAACGAGGTCACGATCCCGCTCACCGTTCCGAAGAGCGACGCGTCGTACCGCGCGCGCTTTTTCGCACGCACCAATCGTTTTTTCGCCCAGATCGAGGTCGATTATCCGGCCGACGGGGGCTACCCGACCCAGAGCATCTCGTTTTATCCGACGGGACGCGTGACGAGCGACGGTTGGTATGAAATGGAGACGTCGCGCTTTTCCGTGCAGTCTGCACGTTTTTCCGACGTGAAGCTCGTGCTGTTCGCGAGCGGCGCGGACATGGACGCGTTCGAGCTCGTGCCCGACGGCACCTATCGCGCGCCCACGGCATGCACCATCGCGCGCGATCCGGTGTGCGCGGCCAACGAATATTGCGCGGCAGGATGGTGTCAGGACGGCGAGTATCAAGTGCCGCCGCTTCCGAGCCAAAGCTATCGCGCCGACATCGTCACGTACTTGCAGGAACGTTTTCAGCTGTTTTTCGGCGGCGTTTTCTCGCGCGCGAGCACGTTGCCGCTCGCGATCGGCGCGCTCGGCGAAATGCGCAACGCGACCAACGCCTGGACGTTCTGGGACGGCTTCGCGACCGGGCTTCACAAGCTCCACGATTGGCACACGACGCTCGACGGGCCGGTCGCAATTGCGGGACGCGGCGCATTTCCGATTTGCTTCGTCGAAGGAACGGCGGACATCTCCCAAGCGGGCGCGCCGTCGGATCCAGTTCTCGCCGACGTGCTCGTCTCGAGCGTGGGGCCGGACGAAAATTCGGGGCTGGCCCCCGGCGATCGACTCGTCGCCGTCGACGGCATGCATCCCATCGCGTGGGCGGAGAGCCTCGACGATCTCGATTGGGGCGCGTGGCACGCCGACGATCCCGGCACGCACGCCGAATCGGTCGAACGCATGCGGAACTTGATCCGCCGCTTCGCGAAGCAGATCACGCTCGTCAAATGTCACGGAACGACGACGTGCGATGCGCCGGTGACGATCGACGTGTCGTCGCTTCCGACGACCGAGCCGAGCATTTATCCGACGTGCGATCATCGTCCCGGGTATCACCTCGCGACGGGCAATCCCGACTCCACGACCCACGACGTGAGCGGCGTTTATTACGGCCTGCTCGCCGACTCGAACCAAGGCGCCAACGAAAATCTCTACGGCATGATCTGGGACGACGTCGGATTCGACGGCTCGGGATCGAATCCCTATCAAGCGGCGATCGAAGCGTTTCGCGCGAACGCGAACGGCGTCATCCTCGATCACCGCACGGGCAACGGCGGAACGGCGGACGCCGCGACCTACCTCACGACTTTGTTCCGCGCCCCCGCGTCGCTTGCCACGTACACGGGAACGGATCTGACGCTCGGCCTCTTGGATCAACCGTTCTCCACCCAGCTCGGGCAATCGCTCTACGCGCTCTTCTTCGGCGTGCCGGGCTACGGCTACAGCGTCGGCGCGGCCGATGCGCGCACGGGACTGAAGACGGCGCTGCTTCTCGCGCGCGACGGCAGCGCGAGCGACTGGTTCCCGTACGGCATGCAAGGCAGCCCGAACATCAAGATCTTCGGACGTCAGACCGCCGGCGCATTCTCGTCGTACGTACAGTTCGATTACTTCGAAGGGTTCGCGTGGCGCGTCGCGTCCGGAGATCTCGTCCGCGCCGACGGCACCGGGCACCTCGGGCACGCGGTCGTTCCCGACGCCGACGCCATGATCATTCCCAAGCAATCCGACTTGGTCATCGGCGTCGACACGGCCTACGAAGCCGCCCTCTCCGGGATTCGAACGGGAACGCCATGAAGCATCAGCTCACAAAACACCTGTTTTTATCGGCTTTCGTGATGATCACGGGAAATCTGATTCTCGCGTGCGACGAAGGCGAGATCCCCGTGATTCCGAGAGACGCGGGCACGGTGCCGACCGATTCCGGAACGTCGAATCCGAACATCGTGCGAACCGTCGAGACGCGCAATCCGTTCGGCGACACGGCGATGTCGTCGAACTTGCTCGTCGACGGCGACTTCGAGCTCACGGGTCGCTCCGAGCAAATGCCGTGGGTGGCCTTCACGAACAGCGGGCAAGCGACGCTGAACTACGCGACCGGCGGACAATGCAAATCGGGCGTGCGCTGCGCGTCGATCGCCGCGGGGACGCAGCTCGTTGGATACTTCGCATCACCGAAGAGCGGCACCATGACGGGCGCCTTGTGGGTGCGACCTGACAGCGGCAATTGCGACGACGTGCAAGCGCACGTGCTCGATCTCAACGATCAAAACGGCAGCTTCGTCGCTTCGTTCACCGTCTCCATGCAAGATCCCCAGGGCTGGTGCAGCTTGAAAGCCGACATCCCCAACATGGCGGAGAAGCAGCCCGCGATTTACGTGGCGCCGATCGACGGCATGCAAGGAAGCGCGCGCATCGATGATGGCGTGGTCCTGCCCGCTCCGAGCACGCAATCGTTCCACGCACGAAGCCAGATTCAACCTTCGTCGACCGAGCGCACGCGCGTCCGATTCATCGCGGAGTGGATCCGCGCTCACCGCCGATTCTGATTCCGGCGATTCTGATTCAGGCGGCGAGAATTCGTTCGATCGCTTTCGCGGCGTCGCTCACGCGTCGCACGCGTTTGCCGAGCGACGTGACGACGTACGATTTTCCGGCCGCTTCGATTCGGCACGCGTAAAAATCCGCGCCTCGCGTGATCGTGTCGAGCGCGTCCGGCTCCGATCCGCTGGCGGTGAGCATCGCGGCGTGCGCGATCTCGTCCATGTCGTAGACGCCGTGCGCCGTTCCGCCTCCGAAGAGCAGCCCGCCGCGTTCGTCGACGAGCGCCACCGCTTCGATGCCTTCGCGTTCGGCGAGCGCTTCGAAGTAATAAGCCAGGGCCTCACCGCGCTCCCCACTCCGACGTCGCCTTCGGTTCTGGATCATGGCCTTCGCCAGTAGCACTGTTTTTTGCGGGGGGCCAAGTTGCGTGCGGGCCTCGCTTTTGCGAGCCTTCGGCGATGGGCCATTGGCCTCGCGTCCCGCTGAGCTTCATCGTCGCGATATCGTTTGCGTCGCCCCCGTGTGATCGATCGACGTCGCACGTCGCGACCGAAGCGAAATCGGATCCGAGCGCGACGACGGCGGTCACCGACGATTCGCCGAAAAAGGAGCGGGCGGGCGAGCTCGAGGTGCTCGAGCTGACGACGGCGGGCGCGCATGCGCAAGATTCGTTGCCGATGATCGTCGCGATCCACGGCCTCGGCGACAAGCCGGAAAATTGGCTCGATTTCTTCTCCGAGTTTCCGGTGGCCGCACGCATCATTTTGCCGCGCGCGCCGGAGCGTTGGGGCGAAGGCGGGTCGTGGTTCGCGTATCCGCCGAAATCGATCGACGACCTCGCGAAAGGTGTCGCGCTCGCCGGCGATCGCGTCGCGGCTGCCATCTTGGATCTCGAAAAATCGCGACCGACGAAGGGACGCGCGATCGTCACGGGATTTTCGCAAGGTGGATTCGTGTCCTACGATCTCGCCGTGCACCATGCCGACGTGATCGCGGCCGCGTTTCCGATGAGCGGAGCGCTGCCCGCGCCGCTCGCTCCCGCGAACGAGAGCGAAGCGAAGGCAGCGGCGCCGATCTTCGCCGTACACGGCGACGCCGATCCCATCGTGCCGATCCAAATGGACCGCAGCGGTGTCGCGAAGATCACGGCGCTCGGAGGACGCGCGACGCTGCAGGAATTTCCGCGCGTCCAGCACACGGTGACGCCGGCCATGAAGCGCGCGATCGCCGATCGCATCGAAGCGCTCGCGCGCGGAGACGCGGACGCATGGTGAGCTCCGCGAAGGAGAAGGTGCGCGCACCGGTCAGTCCGGGAGAGATCGTCGCGAACCGTTACCGCGTCGTGCGCGTGCTCGCGTCCGGTGGCATGGGCGTCGTCGTCGAGGCCGTGCACGAACAGCTCAAATCGAAGGTCGCTCTGAAATTCTTGCACGAGCACGTGCTGGAGCACGAGCACGCGAAGGCGCGATTCCTGCGCGAGGCGATGCTCGCCGCAAAGATGCGCACCGAGCACATCGCGCGCTTGTACGACGTGGGCACGCTCGACAACGGCGCGCCGTACGTCGTGATGGAGCTGCTCGAAGGCCAGGACGCGGCGCGATACGCGAAGATGCACGCACCGCTGCCGATCACCGAAGCGGTCGAAATCGTCGCGCAAGCATGCGACGCGATGGTGCACGCGCATGCGCTCGGCGTGATTCACCGCGATTTGAAGCCACAAAACTTGTTCGTCACGCGTCGTGAGAACGGCGGCCTGCTCGTGAAGGTGCTCGACTTCGGAGTGTCAAAGTCGCTCACGAGTCAGGTCGACGACGCGAACGAAGATCTGTCGCTGACCGACTCGACCGTGACCGTCGGCTCGCCTCTTTACATGGCGCCGGAGCAAATGCGCGCGTCCCGCGACGCGACGCGTGCGAGCGACATTTGGTCGATGGGCGTCATTCTCTACGAGCTTCTCTCGGGTCGCACGCCGTTCGACGGGAACACCGTGACCGAGCTCTGTCTCAAGGTCGTGAACGATCCGACTCCCCCGCTCGCGCCATTTCGGCCGGACGTTCCCGCGGAGGTCGCGCGCATCGTGGAGCGGTGTCTCGAAAAAGATCCGGCGAAGCGCTTCGAGAACATGGCGATGCTCGCCGAGGCGCTCGAGCCGTTCTCGTCGGGTCTCGGCGCGAATCGCGGATGGCAATCGCAAATCGCGACCGGCGATTCGCTCGATCTCGGCGATTTACCGCAAGAAAGCGAGGTCGCAACCGATTCGACCCGTGAGCGGCTGCTCGAGAGCGGCGCACGAAGAACGACCGATCACGCGCCGCCCATCTCGCAAGCGCCGAAGCGAAAGATCTTCGCGCAAGGCTTGGCCTCGGGCGCAACGCTGACGATCTTGGGAGCGCTCGTGGGAATCGGAGCGTGGCTAGGATTGCGAGGAGAACCGAAGCCGACTTCGATCGCGACCTCGACCTCGACCTCGACCTCGACCTCGACCTCGACCTCGCCTTCGACCTCGCCTTCGACTTCGACTTCGCCTTCGACTTCGCCTTCGACTTCGCCTTCGACTTCGACTTCGACTTCGACTTCGATCCGTCATCCCGTCGTCGCTCATTCCGCATCGCCTTCCGCGAGCGCTTCGGCGCCCCGTGTTTCGTCACCCAACGGCGCGCCGATTTTGCACTAAGCTCGGGCGGTGCGGTTTCGCGTCGCCCTCGTCGTCGTTGCGTTGTGTGCGTCGACGACGTCGCGTGCGCTTGCCGAGCCGACGATCGATCCACCGCATCCGCCCGAGCATCAGCTCGTGATCGATGGCGTCCATCTTCGCGAGCAAGGAAGAGATCTCGAAGCCCTCGCGAAATTCCGCGAAGCATATGCGCTGGCGCCGCGACCCATGGTGCTCGCGCAGATCGCCCTTGCCGAGCAGGCGCTCGGGAAATGGCGCGATGCGGAACGCGACTTGGACGACGCGATGAAGAGCACCGACCAGGATTCGTGGATCGTCGCCAATCACGATGCGCTCGCGAAGGCGCTGACGACGATCGGGATGCATCTCGGCACGCTGCAAGTGATGACCGACGCGGCAGGCGCGGAGCTTTTTCTCGACGGGCAGTCGCTCGGTCACGTCGAAAGCGGTGCTTCGTATCGCGTCGAAATCGGCACACGCAACGTCGAGCTCCGCGCGGCAGGAAAATATTCGTCGTCGCGATCCGTCGTCGTCACGGCCGGTGAAATTTCGCGCGAGACGATCGACCTCGAGCCGCTGCCCGCTCCATCGCAGACGCCCGCGCCGCTTCACCAAGACCATCGCTCGCAGAGCGAGGCACGCGCGCCGATCGTCGATCAGCAGGCAGGAGCCACGCAGCGAAACATCGGATGGGTGTTTCTCGGAACCGCGGGCGCGCTTGCGATCGCGGGCGTCGCCGGCATCGTCGCGCGCAACGTCGAGATCGGCTCCTACAACGACGACGGCTCCTGCCCGGGGCTTCATTCGCTCGACCAACCGCCGATCTGCCAATCGAAGATCACGACCGCGCAAACGTGGACGACGGTGTCGATCTTGGGCTTCGTAGGATCCGGGGTTCTCGCCGCCGGGGGTGCCGTCCTCGTGCTCACGTCCCCGAAAAAAACCCCACAAAGCGGCGCAAGACGCCAGGTAACGGCTCCCGGGCTCGCGCCGGGCTTCGAGCTCGTTTGCGCCGGATTGCCGGGAATTTCCTGCTTCGCGAGGTTCTGATATCCTTTTAAGATCGCATGAGCGATCCGAAAGGCAATCCTGATCCCACAGACGAATCGTGGGACCACGTTCCAAGTTCCGCGGACGAAAAGCCGGAGAGCGGCGAGGAGCATCGCGCCGACACCGTGCCTCCGCCTGCCTCGGGCGACGCGTACAGCGCCGACACCGTGATCCGCGACGTGCCGCGCGAAGCGCTCGACGCCATCCGCGAAAGAAAACGCGTCGAGCGCGAGGCCGAACGATCCTCGAGGAAGGCCGCCACCGACAGCTTGCCGAAGCTTTCCCAAGCGGAGGACGACAAAGCGTCGGCGAAGACGGTGGCTGCGCACGTTCTCCCCGACAGCGACAAGCCGCCGGGAGGAGAGCCCACGTCTCCCGCCGACCCGGCGCCGGCGCCGACGCCGTCCGAAGAAAAAAAGCCGCACGCACGAGCACCTGCGCAGCCGGCCGAGACCAAACCCCACGTATATAAGGGGCCACCGCCGGTGACCTCGGGCGAGCTTTGGACTGCCGTAGCGTGCGCAGTCATCGCCATCATCGCCGGGTTTTACCTTATCTCCAGCGCTTTCTGACGGTTCTCGCGCTATCCTCGATAGCGGATGGCCTCTTGCGCGAGCTGCGGCTTCGAGCACGCGCCGGACTCCGCGTGCCCGACGACGAGCGCGCGTTCCGGAGCGCATGCGGCCGCGCGTCCCGACCTCTTTTCGGCAGGCCGCGGAAACCTCGTCGGCGCGACGGTCGGTGGGAAATACCGCCTCCGGGACGTCATCGGACGCGGAGGTAACGGCACGGTCTACGAGGCGTTCGACGAGGGCATGGCGCGTTCGGTCGCCGTAAAAATTCCGACGATCGATCCCCAACATGGGCAAGTTCCTCTGAAGCGATTCTTGCGCGAGGCGCGCACGGCCGGAGCCATCGCCCATCCGCACGTCGCAGCCGTCCACGACTTCGGCATCCTGGAAGACGGTACGCCGTTCCTCGTGATGGAGCGTCTCCTCGGCGAGTCTCTCGCGCGAAGGCTCCGGCGCAAGAAGAAGATCGCGGTCACCGAGGCCGTGTCGATCACGATGCAGCTCCTCTCTGGCCTGCACGGCGCGCACACACGCCGGTTCGTGCATCGCGACGTGAAGCCCGGGAATATTTTCTTGGCGCGCGTCGAAGGGTACGAGGACTTCGTGAAGATCCTCGACTTCGGTACTTCGAAATTGATCGGACAGAAGGACGAAGACGACCTCGCGTACACCGAGGAGCTCACGACCGCGGGCATGGTGCTCGGCACGCCCTATTACATGTCGCCCGAGCAAGTCGGCGGCGCAGACCTCGACGGCCGCGCCGATCTGTATTCGGCAGGCGTGGTCCTCTACGAGATGATCAGCGGCGAGCGGCCATTTCTCGGCGAAAACTCACAGGTTGTATTCACCAAGATCCTGGCCGCCGACGGTCTCTCCGCGCGCTACATCGATCCTTCGCTGCCGAAAGCGATCGACGACATCGTCTTCACCTCGACGCGTCGCCAGGTCGAAGATCGATACGACACCGCCGTCTCGTTCCGACAAGCGCTCGAAGTGCTCGCGCACGCGAAAGTTCCGGAAGAAGACGAAGAGGTATCGCCCGCCACGCACGAGGAGCCGCCGCGAGCGGCCGCGGCCGAGGAGCTCAGTCTCGCGCGCCTCGACGAGCTGAAAAAAAGATTCCACGAGCTCGCCGTGCTTCATCGGAGCTCGAAGCAAAGGCGAACGATGCCGGGCGACACGCGCTCCGCGCCGGACTCCGACATTCCGATCACGTACGAAGGCGCAGGCGAAACGGAAGGCGCACCAGCCGAGGACGCGGAGGAGAGGACGGAGCGACGCGACCATCTTCCGAGCATCAGCGAAGACGACGTCGAGGGCACCGCGCCGACCAAGCCGCGACGCCATCGAGCCTGAGGGTCCGTGAAATCGAGAGTGGCTCGATCAGCTTATTTTTTCGGTGTTTCGTGCGCGATCGCGGTGGCGACGGCCGGATGCGGCGCGCCTCCGGACATGCCGGCAAAAACGAGCGGAGTCGTCGACGTGCCGAGCTCGCCGATCGAGCATCACGAAGAAATTTTCGCGGGCGCGCGCGGCGTGAAGCTGCACGCCGAATGGTGGCGACCTCGCGAGGGCAAACCGCGAGCTGCGCTCGTCGTCGTGCATGGCCTCAAAGATTACGGCGGGCGTTACGCGGCGTTTGCAGAGAAGCTCGCCGCCGACGGCTTCGCGGTGTACGCAGCAGACCTTCGCGGTCACGGTCGATCCGGCGGACGACGCGTGAGCATCGACACGTTCGACGACTACACGGACGACCTCGACATTTTTTTCCGGCGCGTGCAGGCGCGCGAGCCACAAACGACGATGTTCCTCTTCGGCCACTCGATGGGCGGCGCGATCGCGACGCTGTACACGATCACGTACCACCCGGATCTGCACGGTCTCATCTTGAGCGGCGCCGCGCTCGACGTGGACGCGTCCGGCATCACGATCGCAGGCACGCGCGCGGTGAACGGTATCGATCCGAATGCCGGCTTATTTCAGCTCGATTTGCATGATTTTTCCCGCGACCCGAACGTGGTGAGAGAGGGCCTTGCCGATCCGCTCGTCTATCAAGACGGCGCGCCGGTGCACACCGCGACGGAGCTCATCGACGCCATCGACGTGATCCAGAAACGCATGAACGAAATCGACGTGCCGCTTTTGATTTTGCACGGCAAGGCGGACAAGGTCACGCCGCCCGAAGGCAGCGAAGCGCTTTACGGAAAAGCGAAGTCGAACGACAAGAAGTTGATCGAATATCCGGGCCTCTATCACGACCTCTTGCACGAGCCGGAGAAAGCCAAAGTCGAGAGCGACATCCAAAGTTGGCTCGACGCGCACGCGCCCCCTATTTTCGCGGCGGGACCGCCTCCCAAGTGAATCCGTAGCTCTGTCCCGGATTCCACATCAGCCATCCCGACGCGCCGTTCTCGGCGGACGAGCGAATTTCCTTCACGAGGTAGCCCGGCGAATACGTCGGGCTCTTCCACGCCATCGCTTGGAGCCACGGGCGGATCTTCGCGGGATGCTGAATTTTCGCGGCGTCGATCTGCTCCAGGATTTTTTTCGTGGCCATGCCGACGAGCTCGGGATGATCGCCCGGCGAATCGAATCCCGCGAAACCAGGATCGTAGTGCGACGGGTACACCATGGGCGAGAGCACCTCGCATTCTTGCGCGAGCACGACCGGATCCTGTCCGAGGCCTTCGATGTCACCTCGCTTGCCGAATGCGATGACACCGAAGACGTCGAGCGAGAGAGGAATGCCGTGCGCGCGCGTGAGTGAATGCACACGATTCACGAAATCGCGGATCACGCTTATTTTCGTGAGGTTTCGCTCTTGGAGATGAAAGTCGGCGTTCTTGATGCCGAGCACGGGGAAGCGCACGTAGTCGAGCTCGATCTCGTCCGCGCCCGCGTCGAGAGATTCCTTCACGAGCGAGAAGATGTAGTCCTGCGCGCCGGGGTTCGATGGATCGAGCCACCCGATCGGATACGCGTGCCCACCTTTCGATCGCACCGACAGAAGCGGCTTCGCTTTGCTCATGAGCTCGTCGTTGAAGCACGACACGCGCATCGCGACGCGAAGGCCGTGCGCGTGGATCTCGCGGATCTTCGCGCCGAGATCTTTGATCGGCGGAGATTTTACGGCGCCCGCTTCGTTCGCGAGCGCGACTCTCGACGGATACGTGAGGAGACCATCGTAATCTTTCGCGTCGAGCACGACGGTGTCGATGCCGCGCACCGCCATGCGATCGAGCATCTGCGCGAAGTCGGCGCGTCCCGCCGTCTGTCCGCGCACGTAGAGACCACGCGCGTCGTCCGCGCGAAGAAGCTTCTCGGGCTCGCTCGCGGGCTCGGCTCCCTTGGTCTCGTGGCGCATCTCGTTCTTGACGGAGAGCCGCAGATTTTCCCTGGATTTCGCGCTGGCATCCGAGACGCACGTGAGGAGGCCGAGGACGGCGAGCGCCGCACCAATCGAAATTCGCATTCCGAAATGAGATCAGAGCGACGGCTCCGTGGTCAAAAAACGAGCGCCGCGACGGCGCGCACGAAGTCCGATGAGATCATAAAAATCTTTTTGCCCTGTGCATGCAACATGATCCACCGACCGGCCCCGATGATCCAGGTCGGCGAATCGCCTCGCGCGCGCACACCGTGAATTTCCCCGGATTTCGCGATGGCAGTCGCCGGCACGTGAAGTGCTGTGGCTTCGTTCCATGCGTATCGTTTCGAAGGCACTCGCCGCTCTCGCGCTCGTTCCTCTCGTCGGATTCGTCGCGGCCTGCAGCGCCTCGGACGCAGCCGAAGACGAAGGCACGACCGCCTCGGACGCGCTCGTCACGACGACGCGCACCGAGCTTCTCGCGAACGACACGTCCGCGAGCGACCTCTTTCGCGACAAATACACGCCCGCATCACGCTTCTTCGGCACCGACATCGGAGTCGTGGAGAACGGCGACAATCCCGGGGCCAGCACGACGGCGACGTCTCTCGGCGACGGCGCGGTGAGCAAGATCTCGTTGCACACGCTCCTTCCCGCGGCATCGGGCGCGAAGATCTTCTTCGAAACGCAGAGCTGGTTTTGTACGAACGGCGCGTCGCCGCTATCGTCCGCGCTCGGCAGCGATCAGTGCGGGTCGCACATCGACATCGGCTACAGCACGAACACGACGGCGGAGACGCAGAAGCAAGTCGCCGACATGCGCAGCCGCGGCGCCGATGGCGCGATCCTCGATTGGGACGGTACGTCGGCGGGCAAAGGCGCGCTCGACGTGAAGTCCACCTCGAGCACCGCGATCAACACCGGAGCGATCTTCGGATTCAAAGCGGCGGCGGAGGCATCCGGCGGCAAGTTCACGTTCGCGGTCAGCGAAGACGAAGGCGCGAAGTACAGCGCCGCCGCGCATGGCGGAGATTTCGCGCAAGGAGTCGTCGCGGACATTTCATTTCTCGCGACGTATTTTTTCGGCTCGAGCGCGTACTACAAAGTCGGAGGGCGCCCCGTCGTGTTCTTCTTCGGCGTCGACGCGCAAGCGGCCGCGCAGGGGAAGACCGTCGATTGGTCGTATGTTCGCGCGCATGCGGCCGGCAACCCGCTCTTCGTGTTCGAGAACACGGGACACGCCGATGCCGACGGCGCGTACGCATGGCCGAAGCCGACGCCCATCGCGAGCTACCCCGGCTCCGATCCGTTCGATCAAAATTCCTATCTCCCGTACTTCTATGATCAGGCGGCGAAGCGAGGCTACGAGCTCTCCTTCGGCCTCGGTTACAAGGGCTTCGACGATCACGTCGTCAACGGGTGGGTGGGACCGAAAGCGGGCGTCGTGAACCCACCGTTCGTCAACGGCCGTCGTTATTCGGGACAGCAGTGCGGCAAGACGTGGCTCGATTCGTTCGCGGCCGCGAATGCGCATGCGAGCACGCTCGCGGGCGTGCAGATCGCGAC
>JAICXU010000593.1 GCA_025934595.1 Polyangiaceae bacterium
GCTCCCGAGGACGCCCCGTGCCGTCGCGACGACGCTCTGCCGGCAGCCAAAATAAGCGCCACGCCGGCTTTCGTCTTGACATGAGCCGCTCCAGGCGGCACCTTCCGCGGCCCCGTCATGCGCGACATCATCAAAATGACCTGCGGCGACTGCGGCCGCGCGAACTACACGACCACGAAGAACAAGCGGACGATGTCCGAGAAGTTCGAGATCAGCAAATTCTGCCCGGTGTGCCGGAAGCATCACCCGCATAAAGAAGGCAAAATCTCGAAGGGTTGAGGCTGTCGGTAGACAGGCCCCCCTCATGTGATACGGAAGGGCCGGCGTGGTATTCGACTGGCTCAACGGACTCTTCTCGAACGATCTCGCGATCGATCTCGGGACTGCCAACACCCTCATCTACGTCAAGGGTAAGGGCATCGTCTCGTGCGAGCCGTCGGTCGTCGCCGTCCAGCGCGATGCGCGCGGCGGCAACAAGGTCCTCGCCGTCGGCCGTGAAGCGAAGGAAATGCTCGGCCGAACGCCGGGCAACATCAAAGCCGTGCGTCCGCTTCGCGACGGCGTCATCGCCGATTTCGAAATCACCGAGGCGATGCTCCGCTACTTCATCGCGCGCGCCCACAATCGCAGGACGCTCGTGAAGCCGCGCATCATCATCTGCGTTCCGTTCGGCATCACCGAGGTCGAAAAGCGCGCCGTGAAAGAATCGGCCGAATCCGCCGGCGCACGCGAGGTCTATTTGATCGAAGAGCCCATGGCGGCCGCGATCGGCGCGGGTCTCCCCATCACCGAGCCTTCGGGCAACATGGTCGTCGACATCGGCGGCGGCACCACGGAAGTCGCCGTCATCTCGCTTGCCGGCATCGTGTACTCGCAGAGCGTGCGCGTCGGCGGCGACAAGATGGACGACGCGATCATGGGGTACTTGAAACGCAAGTACAACTTGGCCATCGGCGAGCAGACCGCCGAGCGCATCAAGATGGAAATCGGAAACGCGTATCCGCTCGAGACGCAGCTCACGTGCGAGGTGAAGGGCCGCGACCTCGTCGCCGGCGTTCCGAAGACCGTCATCGTCAACTCCGACGAAATCCGCGAAGCGCTCACCGAGCCCACGAACGCGATCGTCGAAGCCGTGCTCCTCGCGCTCGAAAAAACGCCGCCGGAGCTCGCGGCCGACATCGTCGACAAGGGCATCGTGCTCACCGGCGGCGGCGCGCTCCTCTCGAATCTCGACGTGCTTTTGCGCGAGGAAACAGGCCTTCCCGTGATGGTGTGCGACGACCCGATCAGCGCCGTCGTGCTCGGCAGCGGCAAGACGCTCGATCACCTCGAGCTCTTGAAAGAAGTCACGATCGGCTGAAACGCGCGCGCGTTCCGATCAATTCGTCGCGCCGAACACCGACACTCCGAAATTGATGCGACGGCCGGGAGGACCGGCGAGGGAAGTCGCGGCCGTGCTCGCGAGGCCCGACGCTCCGCCGCGGAAAATGTGCGCCGCGCCGATCGTGTTGGTGTCGGTGACCGAGGAGCTATCGACGTAGAGCGAGCTCGCGCCGACGACGAGGTCGCCGAAACCGTCACCGTCGACGTCACCGGCGCTACCGACCGCGAACCCGAACGCTTCGTCCTGACCGTCGGTTCCCGTGAGCGTGAGAGACGGCGCCGTTGCGATGCCGGACGCCGCGCCGAAAAATGTGTACACGACGCCCTGCCGAGAATTGCCTTCGCGCGATTTGCCGACGACGAGATCGGCGTAGCCGTCGCCGTTCACGTCGCCGGCGCTCGCGACGACGACCGGAAAGGTTCCGCACGTGTTCTCCAGGCCGTCGAGAATTTCGATCGGTTGCGTGGAGAGACCTTGCGCGCTGCCCATGAACACATAAACCGCGCCCGTGTCCGCCGTCGATGCGCTGCTCGAAACGACGACGTCCGCATAACCGTCGCCGTTTACGTCGCCGGCGGACGCGACGGCGGAGCCGAACGTCTGAAAGCTGCCCGCTCCGGAGAGCGTCGCGTCGGGCTTCGACGCGATCGCCGCGCTGCCGCGTATCAGATACGCGCGACCTTGCGAGCTCGTCGCGGCGGGCGCTCCGATGATCGTATCGGCGAAGCCGTCACCGTCGATGTCGCCTGCTCCCGCGATGGACTGCCCGAAATAGCTGCCATTCGTCGCGATCCCGGCGTCGGTTCCCGTCCACGTGTGATCCGGCGCTGATTTGGGCCCCTCCGGACCGCCGAGATAAAGATGAACGGCCCCGGGACCGCTCGGGCCCTGCGGAGCTCCGATGGCGACGTCCGCATAACCGTCGCCGTTCATGTCGCCGAGGCCCGCGACGGAAGCTCCGAATGCGTCGCTGCTCGTCGGGCTCGACCACGTTTGCGCGGGCGTCGTCGAAAGACCGGCCGGGCCGCCTTTGTAGAGGTACGCGCGATTCACGTAGTAGGCGCCGATGATCACGTCGCCGAAACCGTCACCGTCGACGTCGCCCGCGCCTGCGACTGCAAAACCGAAGCTCGCGTACGCGCCGTCGTTTTGCGTGAGCGTCGCGGCAGGCGTCGTGGCGAGACCATCCGCGCTTCCGAGATACACGTACGCCGCGCCGTTCGTGGCGTTGGCCCCGCTCGCACCGACGACGACGTCCGCGAAACCGTCGCCATTCACGTCGAGCATCGTGCCCCACGAGGTGTCGACGGGCGCGGACTCCGCCCCGACGACGACTTCCCACACGGGCGAGTCGCCGGTGCTGGTCCGCAAGCGCCAAAACGAGACGCCCGTCGGAAGATCCGTCGCCGGAGCGAACGAGGTGCCGCTCACGTCGGTTGGCGTGCCGATCGGTTTCGTGCATGCGCGATCGCTACAGATCTCGACGGTGACGATGCCGTCGCTCTTCCAACGAAGCGTGGGTCTCTTGGTCGTCGCGCGCGCGGCCGACAGCGGCGCGATGAGGCGCGTGGCAGCGAGCGTCGCCGTCGGATGCCCGGTGGGGCTCGACGTGCCGCTCCCGCCGTCCGTCGTGCCGCTGCCACCGTCGCTCGCATCGCTCGGGTTCGACGAGAACCCCGCACCGTGCCCCGCGGCGCACGCGGTCGCGAGGACGCCGAGCGCCGAAGAGAGTGCGAGCGTCACCAGCCGAGCTTTCATCTGCATGCGAGCCTCCGAGACCGTGCAAGACAATTTGCATGGATAGCGCAAATTGTTTTCGAAGCTCTTTACGCGGAAAAGGCCGGAAATCTACCTTCCGCGCGCGATTTTTTCTGGCCCGATGTTTGCCGATGCGACGCGGCACAATGGCTCGCTTTCTCGCGAAATTCGACTAAAACGCGGGAGCGCCGTGTCTCCGCTCCTCAA
>JAICXU010000779.1 GCA_025934595.1 Polyangiaceae bacterium
CGACGCCCGGTGGCATGCGAGGGATCGACGATGACCGGCAAGCGATGCGCGTGCGCGACGACGGCGACGGCGCCGAGATCGAGCAGGTTGCGCGTCGACGGATCGAAGCCTTTGACGCCGCGCTCGCAGAGCACGACAGCGGAGGACCCATGCGAGAGCAAATGCTCCGCGGCGAGGAGCCACTCTTCGATCGTCGCCGACATCGCGCGCTTCAAGAGCGCAGGTTTCTTCGTGCGTCCGACTGCGTGAAGCAGCGCGAAATTCTGCATATTTCGCGACCCAATCTGCACGAGGTCGGCTTTGTCCGTGACGGTTTCCACGTCGTCCTCGGAGATCACCTCGGTGACGACGCGGAGATCGAATTCGTCGGCGGCGGCACGAATCCACGCGAGCGCGGGCGCACCGTGACCTTCGAACGAGTACGGCGACGTGCGCGGCTTGTACGCTCCGCCTCGCAAGAACGTTGCACCGGCTTGGGCGGCAGCCTTCGCGATCGTTCGAATCTGCGTTTCGGATTCGATGCTGCACGGACCTGCCATCACGACGGGCGCGCCGCATCCGAATCGAACGCCGGCGATCTCGACGATCGGGCCCTGCGCATCGAGACGCGGGTGAGGCGACGGCGCCGACGAAACCGAGCTCACGCCCATGATTTTCTCGATGTCACGGCGATCGCACGCGGACGAATGCGCGGCCGTGATGACGTGGGCGGCCTTGCCGGTGTCGCTCTTCTCGATGGACGCGACCCACACGCCGAGACGCGCGAGCTCGCGCCGAACGAAGTCGGCGTCGGCATTCTCCGCGAGCGAGACGATCACGACTTGGCGCCGCGCTTCGGAGCGAATTGCAGGAGCTTGCCGATGGAGGAAAAGTCCGCCGTTTGGGACGCGATGAACGTGTCGAGGATCGCGAGCGCGAGCTGCGAGAGCGCGACGAGCTTGCGCAAGCGTTGATGGGTTTCGCGTGATTCCCTGGATTTTTCGGCCTTTTCGAGCATCTCGGCGGCCTGGGCGAGGCGGTCGCGGCACGAGACGGCGAGCGCCCGCTCCCGCTCGCGAAACACGCGCGAGATCATTTTCCAGAAATCGGTCTCGGCTTCGAAGAACTCGCGCCGCTCGCCCGGGCGCAACGCGCGCTGCACGACGCCCCATCGCCGAAGCTCCGCCAACGTCATGCTGACGGCGCCCGCCGACATCTTGAGCTCCTTCGCCAAATCGTTCGCGGTGAGCGGCTCGCTCGACAAATAGAGGCTCGTCCACACCCGCCCGAGAGCTTTGCGGAAGCCCCAGTGCTCGATCGCGTCGCCGACGGCGTCGCCCGCGAGCAATACCGCCTCGCGCACCTTGGCATTTTCAGCTTGATATGACATTTCAATAAATTCTGAAGACATTGACGGCGAAGTCAATAGGCCACAAGAGAAGAACGAGCATGCCGGCGCCGATTTCGGATCTCGAAGCGAGGAAGCAGGACCGCCACGGTCACGGCACCGGTGTGCGCGACATGTTCGATCGCATCGCGCCCACTTACGATCTCGCCAATCGCGTGATGAGCGCCGGCGTCGACGTACGGTGGCGCAAACGTGCCGTCGCCGAGCTCGAAGAAATTCCGGACGGTCCCGTCCTCGATTCCTGCGCAGGTACGCTCGATCTCACCGCGCTCCTCATCTCGAAATTTCCGGACCGACGCGTCATTGCCGCAGATTTCTCGCGCGAAATGCTCGAACGCGGAAAGGACAAAGCGCCGTCGGTCGAGCGCGTGCAGGCCGATGCAATGGAGTTGCCGTTCGCCGATGTGTCGTTCGCGGGAATGATCTGCGGCTTCGGGATGCGCAATCTCGGCGACACGACGGCGGGGATTCGCGAAGCGTTCCGCGTGCTCGCGCCAGGCGGCGTGTTCGTGACGCTCGAGTTCTTCAGGCCCGTCACCTGGTATTCGCGCGCGTTCCACGGCGCCTATGCGAATGCCGTCTTGCCAATCGCAGGCGGCGCGCTCTCGGGAGACGCGTCCGCGTATCGCTATCTCGCGAAGAGCATGAAGGGATTCATGTCACGGGCCGAATACGAAGCCGCCCTGCGCGAGGCGGGCTTCGGGAACGTGACCGGATACGATCTCTTGCTCGGAATCGCGTCGATCGTGAAGGGGAAAAAATAGGAAGAGCGAGAAGGGGCGGCATGCCCACTCGGCAAGGCGAGCCGTTTCGATTGCCGCGCGCCGTCGACACGGATCGCTGACGGGATGTATGATCCTGGATGGCTCGAACGGCTCCGCGCAATGGGCGATTCCCTACGGCGGCACGAACCTCGAGAGCCCGGCCGCGATCGCGGTCGACCCGTGGGACGAGATCTTCGTCGCGGGCGAGTACCAATCGAGCGACTTCGTCGCCGGCGGAACGACGTTGCCCGCCTCCGCCGCGCAGGCGACGTACGTCCTCAAGCTCGACCCGGTCGGAAACGTGTATTGGGCATACGGCACCGTGGAGCTTCCGGATGCTTCTTCCGCGAGCCTCGGCGTCGCCGGGTCTACGCGCG
>JAICXU010000651.1 GCA_025934595.1 Polyangiaceae bacterium
GTATTGCTGGGGGTACTGCTGCGGAGGATATTGCGGCGGCGGATACTGCTGCGGCGGATACTGCTGCGGGGGATACTGCTGGGGGTACTGCTGCGGGGGATATTGCGGCGGTGGATACTGCTGGGGCGGGTATTGCTGCGGCGGCATCTGCTGCTGGGGCGGCGGATACTGCTGCGGCGGGGGCTGCTGCGCGGATGCGTCCGCGGCGATCCCCAAAAAACCCGACATCATCAAGCCAAGCGAGGCGACGTTACGAATCCTCATGCGCCGAGTCTCGCACGCGAAGCGCTGGAGATGACCCCTGTTTTACTTTTGCCTTCTATCGGCAAATTGAATGTACGTGCGTGTCTCACATCCTCTGCTAAGGTCCGGCCCTTCGGAAGAACGACGGGGCATTCGTAAGAACGACGGCCCAGGGGAAGCCAGCCATGCACATGACGAAACTCGCAGTCACGACGAGCCTCGCGGTTGGAATCATTGCCGTCGCAGCCTGCAGCGGCTCGAAAGCGGGATCGAATTTCCAAGGTGTTCCGGACGCGAGCGGCGCGTTGGGCGCGGGGCAGCTCGGAGACGACAGCGGATTGTCGGGCCTCACGAGCACGCTTACCGGCACCGTCCTCGCTCCCGAAGGCACGATCCCGATCGCGGGCGCGCTCGTCTACTTCACGACGTCGCAGCCCGATCCGATCCCGGACGGCACCTACTGCGACAAGTGCGTCTCGCTTCCCGCGGACACGTTCACGACGACGGGAGCCGACGGCACGTTCTCGCTTGCTGCGCCGCAAGGTCACTTTTTCTTCGTCGTGCAAAAGGGACAGTTCCGCCGCGTGCGCGAGATCGACACCGTGGGCGGTCCGCAAAAAATCGACAAGTCGATGACGACGCTCCCCGGCAAGATGGACAAGGCGAACGGCGACGACATTCCGAAGATGGCGCTCATCGACGCCGAGTTCGACAAGATCGACGAGACGCTCGGCAAGCTCGGTCTCGCGGGCGCATTCGACGAATATTCGGAAGGCGCGGGCGGCGCGAATTCGCAAGAGGCGCTGCTCTCGGATCCGGCGAAGCTCGCGCAGTATCACTTCGTCTTCCGCGGATGCTCGTCGTGCGACGACGGCTACTCGAGCAAAGGCGAGTACATCAAGAACTTGCAGGACTACGTGAAGGCGGGCGGCAAGCTCTACGTCACGGATTGGTCGTACGAATACGTTCATCAAGGTTGGCCTCAGTACCTCTCGTTCGAGACCAACGGCACGCCGGGCTTCGGCGGCGGATGCATCGGTGAATACGACGCGCCCGCGACGACGATCGATCCGGGCATGAAAGATTGGCTCGGCGCGCAGTCGATCACGAGCTTCAGCACCGAAGGCAACTGGAGCATCATCACGAAGGTCAACAGCGTGAACACGACGGACGCCGACGGCAATCCGACGACGGTCACGCCGCACGTGTGGATCGCGGGGACGTCTCCCGACGGCGAGACACCGAACACGGTGAGCTTCGAAGACGGTTGCGGCCGCGTGCTTTTCAGCACGTATCACACCGAAGGAACGACGGGCGGCGGCAGCACGGATTTCTTGCCGCAAGAAAAAGCGCTCATGTACGTGCTTTTGGAAGTGAGCGTCTGCGCGACCAACAGCGGGCCTCCTCGCTGATTCAAGGCGACGCGAACGGAACGCGCGAAAAGATCACGGCACGATTGTCGGCGTAGATTCGTTTCCACGTCGGTGACGCTCGCGCACGCGCGATCGCGGCGGCTTGCGTCTCGGTCGACAAGAACAGATCGGTCACGGCGTATTTCGCGAGGATGGATTCTGTGTCGGGGCTGCCGTCGCTCACGGCGAGATAGTCTTCGATTTGCGAGACGGGATAGAGCTCGAACCGCGTGTCGATGAAGACGGGCAGGCGCGGGCACGCCCAGATTTCATACACGCCGAAGCGATCTTCTTGGAAGACACGCGCGTCCTCGGGAAGATTTTCGCACGCGAATTTCATGGCGGCTGTGGGCGTGGTCGTCGAACGAAGATCGCGTCGGCTCGCCGGCATCGGCAGCGAGGCGCGAAACCACGGCAACGTTGCGATCGCCGCGAGCGCGAAAAACAGGGCGACTCCGCGATCGAGCGGTGAGTCGACTTCGGCACGGGGCAGCCCTCGTTTCTTCTCGGCGGCATCGAAAATTTCTGCCGCGATCGGCATCACCGCGAGACCGAGCCACACCGCATTGCGAAGCGCCCAAATCTCGAGACAGAAAAATGCCGCGAAGGTCAGATTGCGATCGAGCGGCAGAGCGGGTCGCGCATAGATCCAAGCTGCGAGCAAGATCGTGCACGAGAGAGCGAGCGCTTCACCGGCCGGGTCGCCGATCGAAACCGGGCGATATTCGGCATTGAGACGCGCGGGGGCATGACTTCCGACGAAATCCGAGAAGTAGTGAATCGTCCCGGCCGGTCCGAGCGGCGTGACGATCGACACGACGAGGCACGCGCCGAGGATGGCGAGACCCGTGACGTCTGCGCGTTTTGCTTCGATCGATTTGGAGACGACGTAGATCGCCAGCAGGAGGAGGCCGAACGCGAACCCCGCGTGCGCATTTGCCCAAACGAGAAAAAGAAGCGGCGAGAAGTAGAGCGCGCGCGCATGTCCTTCGCGATGCCGCTCGATCATCGATACGAGCGCGCCGAACGCGAAGAATGAAAACGCTTGCGGCCGCACCGCCCAATTTTCCCCGGCGATCATCATTCCCGCGAACATCGCCGCTGCTGCCGCGCGCGCGCCGTGTCGTCGAATCAGGGGAACGAAAATGAATGCGTAGCCCGCTGCGATGAAGAGCGTGTTCACGAAGAGCATGAGCGCGTCACCGCCGATGCCGTGCGACAGTGAATACTGCAGTTGCATCAGCCACGCTTGATTCGGCCAATACGCGCCGTGACGCGTGAACGAGAACGAATCGGTCGTCGGAAAATGATGCGTAGCGCGGAGCAGATCGCCAGCGCGCAAATGCCACCACACGTCGTTCGGCGCGATCGTCGATGCGTCGAGCAGAACGAGGAGCGTGGCGAGCGGCGCGGA
>JAICXU010000848.1 GCA_025934595.1 Polyangiaceae bacterium
CACCGCCCTCACCCTCGCGCAGATCATCCGCGACGCCCGCACGTCATCGGCCTCGCTCGTGCACGGCCGAGAAGGACACGTCGGGCCAAGGAAAGCCGGCGAGGTCGGCATGCATGCCGTGCGCGGCGGCGACGTCGTCGGCGATCACACCGTATTCTTTTTCGGTGAAGGCGAGCGCATCGAGCTCGCGCACAAGGCATCGAACCGCGATCTCTTCGCGCGCGGCGCGCTGCGTGCCGCAAAATGGGTCGTGACGAAACGCCCGGGAATTTACGGCATGCGCGACATGCTCGGCGGCAGCGTCTAGACGCGCGTCAGTCTGCGCGCACGCGGAGCCCGCGCGGAAGCGCCCGCGTCTCGACGATTTCGAAGAAGCCTTGCACGACCAGCGCGAGGAGCGCTGCGGGCACGGCTCCCTGCAAAATCGTCGGAACGTCGTTCAACGAAAGACCCGTGCTGATCGGCTCGCCGAACCCACCCGCGCCGATGAACGCGGCGATGGTCGCGGAACCCACGGCGACCACCGCGCTCGTCTTGATGCCGGCGAGGATGGTGCGTGTCGCGAGCGGCAGCTCGACGTGACGCAAACGCTCGGTGGGAGTGAGGCCTAGCGCGATCGCCGCTTCGCGAAGATCGGCAGGAATCGACGCGAGGCCGGCATGCGTGTTTCGCACGATCGGCAAGAGACCGTAGAGAAACAGCGCACCGAGCGCGGGCACGACGCCGATGCCGAGGAGCGGCACGAAGAAACAAAAGAGCGCGAGCGAAGGGATCGTCTGCACGACGCCGACGACGCCGAGGATCACGCCGCCCGCCCGCTCGCGCGTGTACGCCAGAACCCCGAGCGGCACGCCGATGAGCGTCGAGAAAAAAAGCGCGACGAGCACGAGCTCGAGATGCCGCGGACCGAAGCGGACGATCGAATCGACCATGCCTGCGAAAAAGCCGGCCCTCTTCGCTTCGTTCGCGACGCGCGGAACGAGGCCTTTCGACGCCAAAAAATCCGAGGCCACGACGGCGGCCGGTGTGCCGTCTTCTTCCACGCGTCCGTTCATTTTCTGCATCTCGGTGGCATCCACGAGATTCGCCGTCTTCGCGATCGCGTGCGCCAGCGCGGGCGATCGCGCGGCCGCGTCCTCGCGGTACACGATGACCGACTCGTAGGGCGGAAAATATTTTTTGTCGTCGGCGAGCACGCGAAGCCCGAAGCGCGCGATTTTCGCATCGGTCGTGTAGACGTCCACGACGTCGGCGCTTCCGTGCGCGATGGCCTCGTACGCGAGCGCGTGATCCATCGCCGTCATCGACGCGGGGTAGAGACCGTACTCGACGGTGAGCCCGGGCCATCCATCGGACCTTCCGACGAACTCGTGACTGAGCACGTAACGCAAGTCGGGATGCGTCGCGAGATCGCTCGTCGTCTTCACGCCGAGCTCATTGGCCTTCGCGTTCGTCATCGCGAGCGCGAACGTATTTTGGAAGCCCACCGGATCCGAGATCCGGAGGCCTCGCGGAGCGAGCGCAGCGCGCAGAGCGGAGAGGGACGTGTCATGGGAATGCAAGACCGCTTCGGCGAGCGTCCCCGTGTACTCCGGCAGCGCATCGATGCGACCTTCTTCGAGCGCTTCGAACGCGACCGCCGTCGCGCCGAGACCTTGCTCGTGCTCGGCCGTGCCGCCTTGCGCGCGCACGAGGCCCACGACGATTTCGGCGAGCACGTACGACTCGGTGAAGCGCTTCGATCCGACGCGCACGGTGGGCTCCGCCGCGCGCGAAATGCACGGGAAAAGAAGCAGGATCGTGAAGAAGACAGCCGCAATTTTTTTCATCGCAGCGCCTCGCCGAGGCTTCGCTGCGCGCTCACGAATTCTTTCACGAACACGTCCGCCGGCGCGTCCACGAGCTCCCGCATCGCTCCGCGCTGCGCGATTTTGCCGTCGTGCACGATCGCGATCGAATCGGCGAGGTACGCCGCCTCCGCGAGATCATGCGTGACGAGCACGACGCATTTGCCGAGCTCCGTGAACGCGTGACGCAGATCCTCTTGGAGCTTCGCGCGCACGATCGGATCGAGCGCGCCGAGCGGCTCGTCGAGGAGAAGCACGTCCGGATCGAGCATGAGCGCGCGCATGAGACCGACGCGCTGCCTTTCGCCGCCCGAGAGCTGTCGCGGATAGCGATCCAAATGTGCGCTCGTGAGGCGCACGGTGCCCTTCGTGGCGTCGATGGTCGCGCCCATCGGGACGCTCGCCGCGTCGCCGAGGGGCACGTAGTCGTCCCTGCCCGGAAGCTTGACGTTGACCTGGCCGCTG
>JAICXU010000031.1 GCA_025934595.1 Polyangiaceae bacterium
AGCGTCGGTCCGAAGACCGCCATCAACGTGCTCAGCATCTTGCCGGGTCCCGAGCTCGCGCGCGTGATCGCGGCGAACGATCTGCGCGGCCTCACCGGCATTCCCGGCATCGGAAAAAAAACGGCGGAACGTTTGCTCCTCGAGCTACGCGACAAGCTGCCGGCGCTCGAAAGCGAAGGAGCCGCGCGAGGAGCGGCGCCCGCGAAACCGAAGACGGGCGGCACTCAGACCGCCGACGTTCTCCTGTCTGCGCTCACGAACATGGGCTATCGGCCGAGCGAGGCCGAGCGCGCGGTGCAGGGCATCGATCCCGCGCTTTTCGCCGGCAAGCCGGTGATGAGCGATCTCCTCCGGCAAGCGCTGGCTCTTCTCGCGAAGTAGTGGCAAAAGCCCTCCCATCATATGGATGACGTCTCTCGTTACATCGATCAGCACCGTGCTCGCTTCGTGGACGAGCTCGCGACCTGGGTAAAAATCCCCGCGATCTCGAGCGATCCTTCACATGTAAAGGACATGGCCGCGAACGCGGAGCATCTGAAGAATCATCTCGCCGCGCTCGGTCCCGACCAAGTCGAGGTGTGGCCGACGAAAGGTCATCCCGCGGTTTTCGCGGAATGGAATCACGCGCCCGGCAAGCCCACGCTGCTCGTCTACGGACATCACGACGTGCAGCCGGTCGATCCGCTGCCGGAGTGGATCTCGCCGCCGTTCGAGCCTGCGATTCGCGAAGGTCGCATGTGGGGACGCGGCGTCGTCGACGACAAAGGCCAAGTCATGATCCACGCGAACGCGATCGAAGCGTTCGTCAAAACGCAGAAAAAGCTGCCGATCAACTTGAAGCTGATCGTCGAAGGCGAAGAAGAGATCGGCAGCGAAAATCTCGATGAATTGATGCGCGCGAACGCGAGTCGCCTCGCCGCCGATTTCGTCTGTGTGAGTGACACGGCGATGTTCGGTCGCGGCATTCCCTCGCTTTGCGTGGGCCTCCGCGGCCTCATGTACCTGGAGGTCACCGTCTCGGGGCCGAAAGGCGATTTGCATTCGGGCTCGTTCGGCGGCGGCGTCGCGAATCCCGTGAACGTGCTCGCGAAGATGATCGCGAAGCTCCACGACGACGACGGCAAGGTCACCGTGCCGGGCTTTTACGACAAAGTCGCAATACTCACGGCGGCGGAACGAAAAGAGATCGCGAGCCTCCCCTTCGACGAAAAAGAGTGGCTCGCATCCACCGGATCCCCGGCGATTTCAGGGGAAAAAGGCTTCTCCACGCTCGAGCGCGTCTGGGCGCGTCCGACGCTCGATTGCAACGGAATCTGGGGCGGCTTCCAAGGCGAAGGCGCGAAGACGATCATCCCCGCGCGCGCCTCGGCGAAGATTTCGTGTCGTCTCGTTCCGCATCAGGAGCCCGAAGAGATCCAGCAGCTCGTCGCGAGCTACCTGAAAAAGCTCGCGCCCCCCGGCGTCACCGTACGTGTAGAATACATGCATGGGGGGCGGCCGTATCTCGCCCCCACCGACCATCCCGTGTTCGAGGTCGCGAAGCGCGCTTTCACGCGCGCATTCGGCAAGCCCACGGTGTTCATTCGCGAAGGTGGATCGATCCCGTTCGTCCGCACGATCGCCGACGCCACGGGCAAGCCGTGCCTCCTCATGGGGTTCGGGCAGCCGGACGAAAACGCGCACGCGCCGAACGAGTGGCTCGATCTCGAGAATTTCCACCTCGGAATCAAGAGCGCGGCCTTCCTCTACGATGAGCTGTCGCGCATCGGAAAGTCTTAGTAGGGTTCACCCCCGTCATGGCCAAGAAGAAACCCGAAAGGCGGCGCCGCGAGCAGCGCTTCTATCCGCAGAGCAATGCGAACCCGTGGGTCGTCCGCGCGATCGGCGCCGTCGGCGCGATCTTGCTCGGTGCCGGCGCCTACGAGCAGTTCATGGCGTCGCACGCGGCGTGGAAATACACGCCGCACATGCTCGCGCTCGGCGCGCTCGCGTTCGCGATGTCGATCTGGTTCGGCACGAGCGGCGATCCGACGCTGCGCGTCGGTGACGGCGGCGTCGGTCTCGATCGCGGCACCGTCGAACGAATTCCTTGGTACGGCGTCAGCGAAATCGCCTTCGATCCGAAGGTCGATGCCGTCGTCGTCAGCGGAAAAGACGAGTCCGGCAAAAAAGCGAAAATCCTGGCCAAGCTGACGAGCCAACCGCAAGCCGCCGCGTGGATCGTGAAAGAAGCGAACGAGCGAATTCCGAAGCTCGTCGAGCTTTCGGCCGAGTCCGAACAAAAAATCCCCGAGCCGCGCGCCGACGTGGGCGACATCATCTTGCTCGAGCCGCTGCAAATCGTGGGCAAGCGTTGCGCGGCCACCGACAAGATCATTGCGTACGAGCCCGACGCGCGCGTGTGCCCCCGTTGCGAGCGCGTCTACTACAAGAAGAGCGTGCCGAAGAAATGCGCATGCGGTGCATCTCTCGCTGCGCTTCGTGATCCGAAGCTCGTCGATGCCGACGACGAAGACGAAGACGAGGACAGCGAAGAAGCGGAGACGAAATCCGAGACCGAGGCCGAGGCTGGGCCGGACGACGCGAAGACTGCGGCCGAGGACGACGAGAGCGAGACGCACGAGGAGACGACGTGAGCGGAGCTCGCCGCGTCGTCGCCGTCCTCGGCGCCGGAACGATGGGGCAGGGCATCGCCCAGGTCGCGGCAACACGCGGATTTACGACGCGCGTGTTCGATGCCGCTCCTGAAAAAGCAAAGCTCGCGATCGAAGCGATCGACAAGCAGCTCACGAAGCTCGTCGAAAAGGGGAAAATCCAGACCGCGGAGCGATCGGACGCGCTCTCGCTTCTCAGCGCCGCGACCACGGTGAGGGATGCGAGCGACGGCGCGGAGATCGTGATCGAAGCCGCGCCGGAGAGCATGGATCTGAAGGTGAAGATCTTGAACGAGGCGAAAGCGGCGGCGCTCCCCACCGCCGTCCTCGCGTCGAACACGTCGTCCTTGTCGCTCACGGAGCTCGGCGCGCGCACGGGCGAAGCGCATCGCGTGATCGGTCTCCATTTTTTCAATCCGCCGCCGGTGATGGAGCTCCTCGAGATCGTGCGCGGTCTCGCGACGAGCCAAGCCACCGTCGACGCGGCGCTCGCCTTCGCGGAGGCGCTCGAAAAGAGCCCCATCGTGGTGAACGACAGCCCCGGTTTCGCATCGAGCCGCCTCGGCGTGATGCTCGGCGCCGAAGCCATTCGCATGGTCGAGACCGGCGTCGCGACCGCGGCCGACATCGATCGCGCGATGGAGCTCGGCTACCGCCATCCCATGGGTCCGCTCAAGCTCACCGATCTCGTCGGGCTCGACGTGCGCCTCGCGATCTTGGAGCACCTGCACAAAGAGGTCGGCGAGCAGTTCCGCCCGCCGCCGCTCCTCCGCACGATGGTGCGCGCGGGCAAGCTCGGAAAGAAAACCGGCGAAGGCTTCTACGTGTGGAAAGACGGCGCGCCTTCGCCGAAACGGAACTAGACGAAACGAAGCTGGAAAAGATCGGAAAGAGAAATCTCGGATGAACGCGCTCCGCACCGCCTATCTCGTCGACGCGATCCGCACGCCCATCGGCAAATATCGCGGAGGCCTCGCCAGCGTTCGACCCGACGATCTCGCGCAAGCGATGATCCGCGGTCTCGCGCGAAGAAATCCTTCGCTCGTCGAGCGCATCGATCACGTGATCATCGGCGCCACGAATCAAGCCGGCGAAGACAATCGCAACGTCGCGCGCATGGCGGGCCTGCTCGCGGGTCTCCCCTACGAGGTGCCCGCCGTCACCGTGAATCGACTTTGCGGCTCGGGGCTCGAAGCCGTGAGCGACGCCGTGATGCGCGTGTGGACCGGCGACGCCGAAGTCGCGATCGCCGGCGGCGTGGAGAGCATGACGCGCGCGCCGTTCGCGATGAGGAAGAGCGAGGAAGCCTTCGGTCGCGTGCCACCGGTCGTTTACGACACGACGATCGGTTGGCGCTTCGAAAACCCGAAAATGTCGCAGCGCTTTCCGCTGCACTCGATGGGCGAAACCGCGGAAAATGTCGCGGAAAAATGGAAGATTTCGCGCGAAGAGCAAGACCGGTTCGCGCTCGAGTCCCATGTCCGCGCGAGCCGCGCGATCTCCGCCCACGCCTTCGACGACGAGATCGTTCCCGTCGAAGCACCGGCAAAAAAAGGCCAGACCATCCTCGTCGAGAAAGACGAATCGCCTCGCGCCGACACGACGATCGATCTCCTCGGCAAGCTCGCTGCCGTGTTCAAAAAAGGTGGCAGCGTCACGGCGGGAAATAGCTCGCCGCTCAATGACGGCGCGGCGGCGGTGTTCGTCGCGAGCGAGGACGTCGTGAAGGCGCTGAAGCTCGAGCCGCTCGCGAGAGTCGTCGCGTTCGCGACCGCGGGCGTCGAGCCGAACTTGATGGGTGAGGGTCCCATTCCCGCCGGCCGCAAAGCGCTCGAGCGCGCGAATTGGAAAGTCGACGACTTGGATCTCATCGAGCTGAACGAAGCATTCGCTGCGCAATCGATCGCATGCATTCGTGGGCTCGGCCTCGACGTCGCGCGCGTGAACGTGAACGGCGGCGCCATCGCGCTTGGCCATCCCATCGGCGCGAGCGGCGCGCGCATCCTCACCACGTTGCTTCACGCGATGAAAAAACAGGACAAAAAAAGGGGAATGGCAGCTCTCTGCATCGGCGTCGGGCAGGGAATCGCGATGCTCGTCGAGCGGTGAGTCGTGGGGTCACCGCCGCCGGAACGATCGTCTTGGGATCTGCCGTTCGGCGAGGCGCCGTTCGCGTTCGTCGATCTCGAGATGACCGGGCTCGATCACGAGAACGATCGCGTCGTCGAGGTGTGTATCGATCGCGTCGTCGGTGATCGGCGCGTCGAGCAGCTCTCTTCGCTCGTGAAGCCGCCCGAGCGCTGCGGAGGCAATGCCCACGTGCATGGCCTCGACGCCGAGACGCTCGCGAAGGCGCCGTCCTTCGAGGAGATCGCACCCGCGATCGAAAAAATTCTCGATGGCGCGATCTTCGTCGCACACGGCGCGATTTGGGACGTTCGCTTTTTGCAGGCGGAGATGAAGCGGCTCGGTCGTCCCTTCAAGATTGCGCACTACATCGACACGCTCGCGCTCACCCGTCGCGCGTTTGCGTTCTCCACGCATTCGCTCGACGCGCTCTGCGTCCAGTTCGGAATCGACCGCGGAATCGCCCATCGCGCCGAGCACGACGTCGTCGCGCTGCGAGCGGTATTTGCAAAATGCATCGAATCGCTCGCTCCGACGACGCCGCGGGACCTTTGGGAAGTGCGGATCGCGGAGCGACATGCGCGTCCCGAGATCGTCCAAGCTTGCCTCCAAGTGCTCGAAGCCGGCGCGGAAAAGGCGCTCGAAATCGTGTATCGGCCCGCCCGAAAACCGCCGCAAAACATCGTTCTCGTCGTCACCGCCGTGCGGCCCGATCTCGACCCGCCGCGGGTGATCGGCTATCAGCTCCCGGGACGCGGTCGTCGCGAGCTTCGAGCCGATCGCATTCTTCGCGTAACACCGGTAGAACGCCCCTGAGCCATGCATCGCCGACTCCTTCGACTCACTTTTCTCAGCGCCGCCCTCACCGCGTCCGCGCTTGCCTGCGGTGGCGAGAGCGACGTTCCCGGTCGTGCGCCGCTCGCCGACAAATGGCTCACGCGCGCCGGTGCGAGCTACAAGTCCGGTGACTTCGACGATGCGCAAAGCTCCGCCAACGCAGCGCTCGACGTCGCGCCGAAAGATCCGGCGATTCGTTTGCTGAACGCGAAGCTCGCGCTCGCGCATCTCGATTACGCGCGCGCGCTCAAGCTCACCGAAGGTCTGGAAACGACCGAGGCGCATTCGATTCGCGGACGCGCGCATTGGTATGCGGGAGAGATCGACGACGCCGCCGACGACCTCGAGGCCGAGATCCAAGATCCGTCGGTGAAAGACGTTTGGGCGCGCGAGATTTCGAAGCTGGCGCGTCGAGGATCCGGGCGGCATCCGTTCGCCGTCGACGGCGGCATCATCGCCGAGGTCGAGATGCCGCCGGCGGGCGCCGCCCTCGTCGTTCCATGCGAGCTCGAAGGCGAGCACATTCTCGCTGTCATCGCGACCGCGAGCGGCGAGGTCATTCTCGATTCGAACACGCGTCGCGACCCGGCGTGGGTGAACCTCACGTTCGGAGATCAATCGCCCATCGAGGTGCACGACGTGCCCGCGCTCACCGAAGACTTGAGCCCGCTCTCGCGTCAGCTCGGCGCGCCCGTCAAAGCGCTTCTCGGCGTCAATCTTCTGCGTCACCTTCACGCGACGTTCGATCGGCGCGGCGATCAATTCGTCGTGCGCAAAGAAGATCCGCCGGCGCCGCCGGACGCGAGCCGATTGCCGCTTTGGTACGTGCGCGGCGGCGGCATGCTCCTGCGCGGTAGCTTGGCGAAAGACGAAAGGGCTACATTTCTCGTGGATTCGTCGCAGCCGTACTTCATCGCATTGTCCGATCCGCTTTGGAAAATGTCGGGCGTCGACGCGAAAGCGGTCCAAGCCGATCCCACACGACCCGACGTGCGCGGCGCGCAGCTTCCTCTCATGCGCCTCGCGGGCTTCGAGCTTCCGCAAGTGCCGGCGCTCTCGAGCGCGGCGCTCAACGGCGCGCAAAATGGCGTCGACGTCGATCTCGGCGGCGTCATCGGCGCTTCTCTCATCTCCGCGTTTCGCGTCACGTTCGGTGACGAAGGTCGCTTCATTTGGATGGAGCCCGACATGACGCAGCAGGTGCAGCTGCCGCCGCCGCGTCCCCCTGTCTCCGCGGACACGAGCTCGATGTCGCTCACGCCTCCGACGCTCGGCGTTCCGTCCGGAATGCCATCGGGCTTTCCCGCTCCCGTTCCCGGACCCGCGCCCTCGGCGACGACATCTCCGAAAGGCACGCCGGCTCCGAAGGGAACGCCGAAAAAATGAGAGGAGCTTCCGCGAGACTTGCCGTCTACGCCGGAAGCTTCGATCCGGTCACGCTCGGCCATCTCGATCTCATCGACCGCGCCGCCGCGCTCTTCAGCGACGTCATCGTCGCGATCGGCGTTCACCCGACGCGCGACCCGCTCTTCAGTGCCGAAGAACGAATCGACTTGCTCGAAAAAGTGGTGAAGCCGTTCAAGAACGTGAAGGTCGCTTCGTTCGACGGTTTGCTGATCGATTTCTGTCGCGAGCGCAAAGCGCGCGTCATCGTCCGCGGCTTGCGAGCCGCCACCGACTTCGAGTACGAGCTCCAAATCGCGCACGCAAACGCGGATCTCTGTCCCGAGATCGACACGATTTTTTTGCCGACGCGCACGAAGCACGGCTTCGTGTCCGCATCGCTCGTGCGTGAGATCGCGAGCCACGGCGGTGATGTCAGCCGCTACGCGCCGCCACAAGTCGCGTCCGCGCTCAGAGCGAAATTCGGCGTAAAACAAGGCAAATCGAAGAAAAAGGGCGCGTCGTGAGCATCTCGGTCTCGGCGCTCGTCGACGACACGGCGCAGGCGATCCAGAAAAAAATTTCGTTCGCGCCACGCATCGGTGTGGTGCTCGGAAGCGGCCTCGGCGCATTCGGCGACTCGATCGAAAATCTGCAAAAGGTCTCGTACGCGGAGCTGCCGCATTTGCCCGCGTCGAAGGTCGTCGGACACGCCGGAAATTTTTGTTTCGGCATGGTCGGCGGAGTCCCCGTCGCGTGCATGCAAGGTCGCGTGCATCTCTACGAAGGTCACTCGGTCGCATCGGTAGTCCACGGCGTGCGCACGATGGCGCGGCTCGGCGTGAGCGCGGTGCTCATCACGAACGCGGCCGGCGGTCTCGAGCCGTCGTGGTCGGCGGGCGATCTCATGCTCGTCGTCGATCATCTGAACCTCACGCACGTCTCACCGCTCACGGGACTGAACGAAGAAGCGATGGGTCCACGTTTTCCCGACATGACGCACGCGTACGATCCCGGATTGCAGAGCGCGCTCCGCGACGTCGCCGCGAAAGAAAAAATCGAGATTCGCGAAGGCATCTATGCCGCGCTCCTCGGACCTTCGTACGAAACGCCCGCCGAGGTGCGCATGCTGCGCGGTCTCGGCGCGCACGCGGTCGGCATGAGCACCGTGCTCGAGACGATCGCGCTGCGCCACATGGGCGTGAAGGTCGGCGCGCTCTCGTGCATCACGAACCTCGCGGCCGGCATCTCGGGTGAGAAGCTCGATCACGCCGAGGTCGAGGCGACCGCGCGACGAAAGCGCGACGATCTGCTCAAGCTACTCCGCGGCTGGATCGTCGCAGCCGATGCCGCCTAGAAAGCGAGACCTCATGAAACCGCGAAAATCCTCGGCGAAAAACGATGCGATCCTCGATTACATCGTCGAGGCTGCGAAGCGCGCGCGCAAAAACGCATACGCTCCGTACTCGAGCTACAAAGTCGGCGCCGCGATCGCGACGAAGAGCGGCAACGTGTACGTCGGCTGCAATTTCGAAAACGCGTCGTATGGCGCGTGCATTTGCGCAGAGCGAAATGCGATCGGCCAGATGATCGCGGCGGGCGAAAAACAGCCCATCGCCTGTGCGGTCGTCACGGGCGGACGAAAGCCGGGCACGCCGTGCGGTATTTGTCGTCAGGTCATGATCGAGTTCACGAAAGACATGCCGATCGTGCTCGTCGGCGAGCACAAAAGCGGAGAGACGCGTCGGACGACGACGCTCTCCGAGCTGATCCCCGACGCGTTCGAATTTTAGGCCAGCGAGTCGCGCTCCGGCGCTTCTTCGACCTCGAGCATCGCGCGGTCTCTTCGAAGCGGCAGCTGGAGTGACGAGAGGATCGCAAGCGCGCCCGACCCGGCGAGGATCGGCAAAAACGGAAGCTTCGCCGCGAGAAGGGGCAGTCGCGCGACGAGCGCGGCATCGGCCAAAATCCAAAGCGCGCCGAAGAAGAGCATCGTCCAAAAAATCAGCGGGACGATCTTGTGGAGACGCTTCGTGAGCACCGCGAATGCGCCCGTCAGGAGCGAGCACGCGACCAAGAAGTACGCGACGCTCGTGATCGCCAGCCACGGTGACGGAATGAATCGCACGAGCGGTGAAGCGAGGACGCTCAGGAAGGCGTGCGAGCTATCGATGTAGTGCGCGCGATAATGAGGCAGGCTCATCAAATAGTCCGTGAGCGCGACCATCGCGCCGCCGCCGAGGAGCCCGGTCATCGCGCCCGCGACGAACGGTGAAATGCGGTCGTAGCGAACGACCTGTTTGGCGAGCGGAAAGGGAAGCGCCACCTCGGAGCTGCGGTCGGTAAGCGGTGCGGTGGACATGGTCTTTTAAGAGTGACCACCTGTGGGATAGACCGCCATGGAGGAGCTGGCCCTTTTTTCGAAACGGCGGGGTCCATCCCCCCCGCGCGCGCGGGCCGCTTCCCCCCCAAATGGGTGCGGAGAACGCATAAAACGCTTTGAAATAAGGCATTTCGCGAATGGACCGCCGCGTGCTTGGTAGCCCTTGCCCGGGAAAGTCCCGGCTGGGAGGCACGTTATGAATCGCGACCTGACACGCAAGCCCCGCACTGCTCTCGCCTTGTGCCTCGCCCCCGCCTTGATGGTGGCGGCGCCCGCGGTGCTCGTCACCGGTTGCGGTAGCTCGAGCAGCAACGAGAGCACCGACATCGGGGTCTCCTCGATCATCTTCACGAGTCGCCAGAACACGACGGTCGACCCGCAGACGGGCGCGGTTTCGATCGACGTGTCAGGAGGCAACGGGCAGGTCATCGACTACCAGCGCTACGTGCCGGGCGGTAGCCTCGACATTCTCTCGCCGCCGCGTCCCGATGGAACGGTGACGAACCTCACGTCGGCGTTCCCGCAAGCGGACTTCAACGGCGTCGACGTCTCGTTCGATGCGTCGCAGGCCGTCTTCTCGATGAAGAAGGATCCGAACGACCACTACCACATCTATACGGTGCAACTGACGGGCGACCACGCGATCCATCAGAAGACCGCGGGCGACCAAGACGACATCAACCCGATCTACATCGCGGGCGGTCGCATCGTGTTCGCGACGAACGAGATGTACACGGAGATGGGAACACGCGCCGACGAGTACGAGCACGGCCGCGTGGTGTCGCAGCTCGCGACGATCTCGGTGAATGGCGGTGACGCGGATCGTCGTCTCTTCGCGCAGAACCTCTCGCACACGGTCGCGCCGTTCCTTCGCTCGGACGGCAAGCTCGGTTACTCGCGTTGGGAGCACCTCGGGCCCGTCAACGACGTGAAGATCATGGCCGCGAACCCGGACGGCACGAACATGATCGCGGTCGCGGGCCAGCACTCGAAGCCCGTCAACTCGCTCATCAACGTGCGCGAGTATTCGCCGAACCAGATGGTCGCGATCGGCACGACGCGCGACCGCACGATTCACTCGGGCACGCTCCTCCTCGTCGACGCGCGCAATCACAACGATCCGGTCTGTCTCGATCCGAACGCGGATTACACGGGTCACAACTGCCTCGACGAAGAGCACGCGACCTACAACATTCTTTCGAAAGACGTTCCGACGGGCTCGGATCCTTCGCCGGTCGGTCGTTATCGTGAGCCCTCCGCATTGCCGGACGGTCGCATTCTCGTGTCGTGGGCGGACGGTCCGGTCAACGACTTGAACGAGCAATCACTCACGCCGCCCGATTACGGCATCTACGTCTTCGATCCGAACACGCAGACGAATCAACTCATCTACAACAACCGTCAGATGTGGGACTTGAACGCGATGGCGATCGCGCCCCACAAAGAGCCGCCCGTCATCGGCGACTTGCAGCACACGGTCGATGCCACGCAACCGGTTCGTCTCGGCTCGTTCAACATTCACCAAACGAGCTTGCAAGAGAACGTCGACGGCGCCGAGTTCACGGGCACGCCGCTCTCGCAAGCGTTGCAAGGCGCAGTCGCAGTTCGCGTCGTCGAAGGCTTCTCGAGCGAAGCGGCGAAGGGCGTGACGATGTTCGGTCTCACGATGCACGAAGGTGCGGCCGTCCTCGGCGAAGCTCCGGTCTACGCGGACGGCAGCTGGCTCGCGAACGTACCGGCCTACATTCCGATGCACCTCCAGCCGGTCGACAAATACGATCTCTCGATTCGCTCGCAAGGTCTCTGGATTCAGGGCGAGCCGGGAGAGAATCGTCGCTGCGTCGGTTGCCACGAGTCGCGCACGGGCGACGGCACGCCGGCGTTCGGTCAGAACCCCACCGCCGCCGAGCAGCAAGGCGCGCAAGCGTTCACCGAGCAGATCTCGGATCGCCTCGAGGTGCCGTGGGACAAGAACGATCTCGGCAAAGCATTCGTGCAGCAAGTCTTCGACGCGAAGTGCACGAGCTGCCATGACGGCGGAGCGAACGATCCGTTCGCAGGCAAGCAGTACACGGTCACGCGCACCGATCCCGTCACCGGTCAGCAGACGACGTACACGATCCCTTACTTGAAGCTCACGAGCGATCCGGTGACGGTCTATTACGATCGCAAAGTGCACACGTGGCCGGTCTCGTACGTGTCGCTCTTCTATCCGGCGGCGATGCAGATGGACATGGGCACGGAGAAAGTCACGGGCGACGTTCCTCCGATGTGGATGGTGCCGGCGAACGCACGCGGCTCGGCGTTGATTCAGAAGATCAACGTGCGCGCGGCGGACGGTACGACGGCGTGGCCGGCGACGCTGCACGACGAGGACAAGGGCCAGCCGCTCACCGCGGATGAACGCAAGATGCTCATCCTCGCCGCGGATCTCGGCGGACAGTTTTACGCCCGCCAGAACACGGAATTCCAATCGAACGTCAACGACCCCGTCTCGGGTGCGAAGTGAGCAAGGGAGAGAAAGCCATGCGCCGAATCAACTTGGGAGCCTGCATTCTCGGAACCTTCGTCGCTTGCGCGGCGGTCATGAACAGCGGAGACGCGAAAAGCGATTCCCCCGCGCCCGGCGCGGGCGGGGGAGTGGCCGCCGTCTACGGAAGCAACATTCCGCCGGACCAGATCGAGTTCTTGTCGAGCGGTGATCGCATCATCGCGTCGACGTCGTCCGGGTCGCCGTCTCTCATATGGGAGACGCTCGAGCACGGTGAGCGCGTCGAATGCATCTCGTGCATTCCCGCCGTCGCGCCTCTTCTCTACGACGCCGATCCGCACACGCGCGAAATCGCAGCGTGGTGGTTGCGACGCC
>JAICXU010000327.1 GCA_025934595.1 Polyangiaceae bacterium
CCGAGGATCCGCCGTCGCCCGCTTCGCTGGTCGCGCCGCCGTCGGTCGCGCCGCCCTCGTTCGCCGGCGGATCGCCGAGACACGCGCCGAACGTGAACATCGTAAAAAGCGCCCCACAGAAGAGATAGCCCCGCATCGATCGATTTTACGGGAAAACTCGCCTTTCGCGAAGCTCTCGCAAACGCTAAAGTTGCCGCGGAAATGGCCGAGGGCGAACGACACACGGCGCACGACACGGTGAGCGCGTTTTTCGCGGCCGAAGAAGCGATGTGCGATCGCATCGTCCTCGCGCAGGGCATCGTGCCGCCGGCCTCGCATTCCGCGAACGCATTCGGTCGCTCGGTGAGCGTCGATGCCGGCGCCGGTCCTCTCGTGCTGACGCGCGCGATCGAGCACGCGGGAGAAGGCGCGCGTGTGGGCGTCGTCGCGCACGCCGGGTCGCTCCTCGCATCGCCGTCCGCGTTCGGAGTCGCGTGTGCGCGCGGCTTGCCGATCGTCGCGCATGCCGTCGCCGACACGTGCGAAGCATCTGCGCTCTCCGATTTCGGATGGGGCGTGCTCGCTTCGTCGGGAGCCAAGGACGCGATCGATCTGGCGCTCGTCGCCCGCCGCGCGGCGGAAGATTCGCGCACGCCGTTCTTGGTCCTCCATGATCGCAGCCACCTCGATTCCGAGGACGCTTCCGGTCACACCGAGCCCATCGCCGATCTCGTCACGCGCTTCGTCGGGCCGGCGACGCCCGACCCCGGTGAGGCGAGCCCCGATCATCACGCGTTCGCATCGCGCGTCCCCTTCGCGCTCGGCAGCGCATTTCGCGATTACGAAAAACAGGGCCGCCGCGCGCTCGACGAGCTCGTCGCCGGGTCTCCCGCGCCGATCGCCCTCGTCGGCACGGGCGCGCTCGCGACCTCGCTCGATCGTGAAGCGGCGCGTCTCCTCGCGCGCGGTGACGCCGCGTTTACGCTGAAAATTACGGCCATTCGTCCGTTTCCCGGTCCGCGCGTCGTCAAGGTGCTCGCGCGCACCCATCTCGTCATCGTCGTCGAATGTGCGAGCTCGCCGCTCGCGCAGTCTCATTTTCTCGCGCGCGAAATCAAAGCCGCCTTCGCGGACGCGCTCACGTGGGCTCCTGGATATCCGGGCATCGGAAAAATTCCGCGCATCGTTTCGCTCGTCACCGAGAGCGGGATCATTTCGCCGGACGCCGTCGATGCGCTCCTCGCGTCCGCGCGCGCGGGTCGTCCTTAGGTTTCGATCGTGCGCGCGAAATACATGTATTATGCATGGTTTTGCGCCGCCGCGATCACGGTCTCTTCGGTGGCCGTGCTCGCGCATGCGCAGAGCGTCGAGGACGTCGGCGAAGAGGACGAGCCGGCGCCGAGCGCATCGATCGCGCCGCCTCCCGTGCATCCGCCGCGTCCTGCCGCGTCGGCGAAGCCCGCGTTCCCCGTGAAAGACGGCATGATTCGTCTGCCGGGCGGCTCGTTCACGATGGGCACGAATCTCGAAAAAGCGCCGTCGAACGAAAAGCCCGCGCACAAAGCGACGGTCGCCCCGTTCTGGATCGATCGCACCGAGGTCACCGTCGCCGCCTACCGCGTGTGCGTCGACAAGCACGCGTGCGCGCTGCCCTCGAAGAACAGTCGCTACTGCTCGTTCGACATGGGCGATCCGGATTTGCCGGTCTCGTGCGTGCGCTGGTCCGACGCGGACGCGTACTGCCGCTTCGCGAGCAAACGCTTGCCGCACGAGACCGAATGGGAGTTCGCGGCGCGAGGCACGACGAGCTCGAAGTATCCGTGGGGCGGAGCGCCGACGAGCTGCTTCACCGCCGACACGCTGCTTCGCGAGGGCACGGCGAAGAGCTGCTCGGGCCTGAGGCCCGCGAAGGTCGGCGTGCATCCGTTCGGCGCGAGCGTCTTCGGGGTCCTCGATCTCGCCGGCGGCGTCGAAGAATGGACCGCCGATTGGTACGCGGAGAGCCAGGCGTCGGGCGCATCTCCTCGCGCCGGCGCGAGCCACGTCTTGCGCGGCGGCGGCTGGCTTTCGCCGCCTTCGATGGCCAAAACGACGTCGCGCGATTGGGGCTCGGCGCTCGAAGCGGGCCCGAACGTCGGTTTTCGGTGCGTGAAAGACTGACGCGGAAGCGGCCGTTTTCCGTGATTTTTCGGCTCTAGAGTTGACGTTCGGCTCCGTTGTGACTAACTCACGCGGCGTCAAAAAAGGCTGATCCTGCGTGTACTCCGACTCCATTCTTTCATTTTCCGCGCTCCAACCGGCAGGCCCCAAAGCGGGCAGCGCGGCGGCGGCGCAAGGCCAAGAAACCGCGCCGGCTCCGGCTGGCGCAGGCGCGCACGAGCAGCCGGCATCACCCGCGCCGAGCCTCGGCATGGCGTTTCTCCTGCCGCTCTTGATCCTGGTGCCGTTTTTCCTGCTCTCGTCGCGCCGGCAAAAGAAAGAGCAGGCCGAGCGTGGGAAGCTGAAACGCGGCGACAAAGTCGTGTCGAACGCGGGGCTCGTCGGCGAGCTCGTCGAGATGGACGACAAGATCGCGAAAGTGAAGCTCGCGCCGGGAATCACGGTGCAGATGCTCGCGAACACCGTCGGTCCGCTCACGACGGACGACGCGGCGCCGTCGAAATCGAAAGACGCGCTCGCCGATCTGAAAGACGCGAAAACGGGCGACAAATCGTCGGCTCCGGCGAAGTGAGCGCCGAGCGCCAATCATGAGCTCGTCCTCCAAAATCGCGATCCTTCTCGTCGTCCTCGACGCGATCTTCGCGGCCGCCGCGCCGTATCTGAAGATCGACATCGCGTATCCCGCGGCGCTCGGCTGCATCGTCGGCCTCGCGGCGCTCTTCATGGTGCCTTCGCGGGTGCGCCTCGGCCTCATCATTCTCGACGCGATCGTCGGCGGCTATCTCTTCTTCCGCGCCGACTCGTTCTGGGGCCTCGTCACCTGCGCGATCGCGGTCTTGTGGTGCCTCATCGGCCTCTTGCCGATCATGGATGGCGGCTGGCGTTTCCGTATGGGTCTCGCGGTGTGCTCGTTCGCGGGCGCGACGCTCATTCTCTTGCCCACGCTGGAATCGATGAGCGGCGGCAAGATCAAATGTCCGCAATACATTCGCGATCGAATGGGCTTCCAGATCGCGGCCGGTCTCGACATCCGCGGCGGTCTTCGCCTCGTCTACACCGTCGAGGTCGAAGAAGCGATCCGCGACAAACGCGATCACTACGCCGACGAGATGCGGCAAGAGCTCGCGACGATGTACGGATTTCACTCCGGCGAAGGCTCGGTCAAGCGCGAAGAGCTCGCGAAGCTCGAAGACAAAGCGCACGTGTCGATGCCGGAGGCGTCGATCATCCGCGTGAAATTCAAGGATCCCGCCGACGTCGCGAAGATCGACGACCGCTTCCTCAAGAAGTTCACCGCCGAGCTCGGGATGACGCCGGGGCCGGGCAACGACGAGGTCACGTTCAAGATCCGCTCCGAGATCGAGTCGCAAATTCGCGATCGCGCCGTCGCACAAGCCAAAGACACGATCAACCGCCGCGTCGACGAGCTCGGCCTGCGCGAAGCGAACGTCACGACGCGCGACGAGGACATCATCGTCGAGGTGCCGGGCGAGAACGAGCAAGCGTTCGAGAACATCAAAGAGATCATCCGCAGAACGGCGCGTCTCGAGTTCAAGATGGTCGACGACGAGACCGACTTCTTCGGCAAGATCAAAGACGAAGATCTACCGGAAGGCTCCGGCATTTCGATCTACCAAGAGAACGCGCCCGCCGGTCCCGGCAAGACGACGCAGACCCACTTCGCGCGCATCGCGAAGACCGACAAAGAGACGATGACGGAGTGCCGCGAGCGCTTCAAGAAGTGGGCAGCGACGCTCGCCGTGCCCGACGATCATCAGATCGGCTTCGAGCCGATCGAGAACTTCGATCAAGACACGCAAAAGACCGAAGAGGTGGGCTGGCGCACGTACTATCTCTTCAGCCGCGCCGACATCACCGGTGATTTGATCACCGACGCGAGCGTCTCGCAGCAGCAGAACTCGGGCGGATTCGGCCAATACGAAGTGTCGGTCACGTTCAGCCCCGCCGGCGCCGACCGCTTCGAAGAGGTCACCGGCGCGAACGTGCAACGCCGCTTCGCGATCATTTTGGACGACGTCATCGACTCGGCGCCCGTCATCCGCACGAAGATCGGCGGCGGTCGCGCGAGCATCACCGTCGGCGCGGGCGATCCGGAGAATCAGCTTCGCAAAGCGCACCAGCTCGAGCTCGTGCTCCGCTCCGGCGCGCTTCCTGCGCCCATCGTGCCTTCGAACGAGCAGCGCATCGGCCCGTCGCTCGGTCGCGACGCGATCCAAAAAGGCGTGCAGGGCATGGCGGTGGGCATCAGCCTCGTCCTCGGCTTCATGATGCTCTACTACCGAAAGTCGGGCGTCGTCGCCGACGTCGCGGTGCTCTTCAACTTGCTCTTGCAGATGGCGGTTCTCGCGTCGTTCGGCGCCACGATGACGCTCCCGGGCATCGCCGGTCTCGCGCTCACCGTCGGTATGTCGGTCGACGCGAACGTGCTCATCAACGAGCGCATCCGAGAAGAATTGCGCGCGGGCCGCAGCGTGCGCGCGGCCGTCGAAGCCGGTTACGAAAAAGCGTTCTCGTCGATTTTGGACGGCCACGTCACCGTCTTCATCTCCGGTTTGATCTTGGCGCAGTACGGAACCGGGCCCGTCAAAGGCTTCGCCGTCACGCTCATCGTTGGCATCATTTGCAGCCTTTTTACCGGTGTTTTCTGCACGCGCATCGTCTTCGATTGGTGGGTGCGCGGCGCGAAGGTCAAACGTCTGAGCGTCGGAGCGGAGTTCTAGGTCGGTCGTCCACGACCGCGAGAGTAAACGATGGAATTCTTCAAGCCGGGGCGCACGTTCGATTTCATGGGAGCCAGGTGGTTCTGGATCCCGTTCTCCCTTTCGATGGTCGTCATCGCGACCA
>JAICXU010000253.1 GCA_025934595.1 Polyangiaceae bacterium
GAGCACGCCGTAGGGGATCTTCGTTCCGCTCGCGAGCGTCACCGATTTGCCCTTGGGATCGATCGCGGCGACCGCATCTCCGATCAAGAAATCGACCTTTTTTTCCGCGTAAAATGAAGCATCGCGGAGCGGGATCCATTCCTCGGGTGCAGTGCCGGCGAGATAATCTTTCGAGAGGTTCGGGCGGTCGACGGGGCCCGGCGGCTCGTCGCCGACGAGCGTGATCTTGCCCGTATAGCCGAGCCTCCGAAGCGATTCGACGGCGGCCGCGCCCGCGGGTCCCGCGCCGACGACGACCACGGAGCTCGGCGCGCGTCCCGTCGTGGGGCGATCGTTCGCCTTCTTCTTGCCGCCCACGCGCACGAGATCTTTTTCTCGGACGACGTCGAAGCAAGGAATGTCGTTCAGGGCGGGGCCGCCCACCGCTTCGCCCGTCTTCAAGACGAAACACGCGTGATGCCACGGACAGCGGATCGTGTCCCCGACGACGAGACCTTCCGCGAGCGGGCCGCTGTAATGCGTGCATGTTGCACCTATCGCATGCACCGCGTCGCCTTTCCGCACGAGCACGACCGCCTCGCCGTTCGCATGCCCGAGCTGTGGCTCGCTCTCTTTCAACGTCGACAGCGTGACGCCCGCGCCGAAATCCGGACCCGTCAGCTCCACCTTGTGATCACCCATGTTCCCTTGAGGGTAATCCCCGGCGTGCGGGCGTGCGCGTGAAATGCGCGCGGCGCGGACGAGTCAAACGTCGGCGGACCCGGGCGAGACGTGGTCCCAATACGTGAGGCCGTCGTCTCGGTGCGCGACGAATCGCACGGTGCCGTCCTGCGAGACCACGATCGCGATCGCATCGTGAAAACGCTGACAAAATCGATATGCGGAGCGATGTCGCGTGCCGACGCCCTCGACCGACTCTTCCGTGCGCGCCCTTGCCTCGAGATCGCGCGCGCGATGCACCGATGCCGTCTCCGGCAAATCTCCGACGATTTCGGCGCCGAAGCCCATCAGCTCGAAGCGCTTCGTGAGGACGACGGCGCCGTCTGCGTTCGCGAGCGCGGCGACGAGATGCGCGAGCTCCGAGATCGCTTCGTCGAACGCGGCGAGCTCGACGCTCTTCGACGCCTCGAACATTTCCCACGTGACGCATCCCGTTTCGCTCGCCGCCGCCGCCGTGCGTTCCATCGCCTTCAAGATGATCGTCCGATAGCGATTGCGCGCGGCGTCGTCCATGAACGCATACTTCACGTGAAGATTTCGCTCGAGCTCACGCGAATCGATGTCCGGCGGCAGGAACAAGATCGTGCCGCCGTGATGGGCGCTCCGAATCATCGCGAGGATGCGTTTCACCATTTGTTGCGCGAGACGGCCCGTGAAGGAGGGCTCGAGCGCGGCCCATCGATTCCCGGCATTTTCTCGCGCTTCCGCATGCAAGCGATCGAGCTCGGCGCGGACGGGCGCGAATCGCGCGCGAAGCCATTCGGACTCGAATACGTCCATCGCATGATCCGTGAGCCGTCCGCCGCGGAGCTCCGAGATCGTGTCGAGCCCACACGCCACCGCGAGCCTCCCCGGCGCGGCGACGCGCACGACGAGCGCGCGAGGCAACGTGCTCGGCGCTTTGCGCCCGCCTTGTGCATTCTGCAACCATCGCGGACCCGAGTGCACGATCCCCCAAATCTCCAGGCGTCGATCCTCACCTTCGCCTGCGATGTGCACGCCGACGAGCGAACGGTGATATGCCGCCGCCGGAGACAATCGCCGCAGCTCGTGCTTTCCGAACGGACGCGGGCGATCGAACACGAGCCGATGCAGCCCGTAGGGCGGTCCGTGATCTGCCGGTAAATCCGCCGGATCGCAGAGAATGAGACGAAACGAAACTTGCCGTTCCTCCTCGCGGAGCAGCGACGCTTGATACGCCGTCGAGATCACCTCTTCGAGGAGGCGCATATCCGGGAGCGGCGACGCGTCGGCGGGCCAGCGCACCGCGGTGTATTCCGCGAGGTGCGCCGGATACGCGTGGTCGTTCGCCATGGGCCCAGCTTATCATCCGTGCGTGACCGGTTACTCGGGGACTCCGCTCGCGAAAAAGTTGGGCATCCAAGAAGACGCGCTCGTCGTGCTCCTCGGAGCGCCGCCCGGATTCGCGAAGTCCCTCGTCGCTTTGCCTGACGGCGCGCGCGTGACGACCACGCTTCCCAAAAAGGGCGAGCTCGACGTCGCGGTCGTCTTCGCGAAGACGAAGCACGACCTCGAGAAACGTCTCGAGGCGGCGAAGAGGCGCATGGCGCAGGCGGCAGGAATTTGGATCGCGTGGCCAAAAAAAGCGTCGGGCGTGGCTACGGAGATCGACGAAGCCGCGGCGCGAAAGATCGGGCTCGCCTCCGGGCTCGTCGACAACAAGGTATGCGCCGTCGACGAGACTTGGTCCGGCCTCCGCTTCGTCATTCGCGTCGCCGACCGCAAAAAATAGGCATTTTCGACGATCGCGCGCGCCTGCATCCCGCGCGCGCAACCCGGTTGGTTATTGCATCTCGGTTGCAAAAGCATCTGACATGTGCGACAGGTTCGCGCGTAGGATCTCATGCTCCTGCTCGTCCTCAGCATCGTCGCGCTGGCTGCCGGACCGCTCCTCGCGGCGGTCGCGAGCCGGCGTCCCTGGGCCGTCGAGCTCGCAGACGGATTCGTGGTGGTGGCCGTCGGCGGGCTCGTCGTCCTGCACGTCATCCCCTCGAGCATCGAGATGAGCGGATCCTGGGCGCTCGTGGCGGCGCTCGTCGGTCTCGTGACGCCGCTCGTCTTCGAGCGATTCGAGCTGGGTATATCGACACGGCCGCGAGGTGCCGTCGTGGGCGGGCTGGTTCTCGCCGGGGTGCTCGTGCACGCGATCCTCGACGGTGCAGCGATGACGGAGGCAGGGCATGCGTCGGCCGCGCGTGCGCTCGCCGTGTCGGTCGTCGTGCATCGCATTCCGGTCGGTCTCGCGATTTGGTGGCTCGTTCGCCCTTCGCGCGGGCTCGCTGCGGCGCTCGTTCTCCTCGCGATCGAGGGCGGCGGAGGCGCGCTCGGATTTTTCTTCGGCGGCCACCTCCTCGAAGGACCGCTCGCTCCTCATCTTTCTCTTTTTCAGGCCGCGCTCGCGGGCGCGCTCCTTCACGTTCTCGCGCATCACGCGCCATCGCCGGCGGCGAATGGAGACGAGCGGGGGCATCACGCGCACGCTCATCCTCACGATGAGCACGAGCACGTGCACGGACATGACGAAGATCACGAGCATGGTCATGACCGTCCGCGTCGCGCGCGCTTCGCGGCGGGGATCGGCGGCCTCATCGCGATCGGATTCGTGGCCCTCGTGACACGCAATCATCCGATCGCCCATCCCGCGCAAGACGAGCTCGGCGCGCAGGCGGCATTCCTCGCGCTCGCGAATGCCACCGCGTGGCCGCTCCTCGCGGCGTGTCTCATCGCCGGGGTCGCGCACGTCGTTTTGCCGGAAAATATGCCGGATTGGCTGTCTCGCCGGGAGGGCGCACGAGGCGCGCTCAGGGGCCTTGCCGTCGGTACGTTGCTTCCGGTGTGCTCGTGCGGTCTCGTTCCGTTGCATCGCACGCTCGGTGACAAGCGTCTCGCGCCGAGCGCGGCGGCGGGTGTGCTCGTCGCGTCGCCCGAGCTCGGTCCGGCCGCGCTCCTTCTGTCGTTCACGCTCCTCGGCACGACGCTCGCTCTCGCGCGCATTTGCACCGCGGCGGCAGCGGCTGTCGTCATCGCCTTTCTCCTGACGTACGTCGCCCGCGTTCCGTCGCCCGCGAACGTGCGGCCGGGCTCCGATGACGAGCACGATCACCATCACGAGCACCCGCACGAACGCGAGCGCGCGCCTCGGGCTCGAGCATCGATCGCGCACGGCGCGCGATTCGGCTTCGTCGAGATGCTCGATCACACCGCGCCTTGGCTCGTCGCCGGTCTCCTCGCCGCCGCGCTCGCCGAGCCTACGCTTCCCCACGACGCCTTCGTAGGTATCTCGCCGTTCGTCGCGATTCCCGTCGCCGCGCTCTTGGGCGTGCCGTTCTACGTCTCGGCTTCGGCCGCGATGCCCGTTCTCGCGGTGCTGCTCCACAAAGGACTCTCACCTGGTTCCGCGGTCGCGTTTCTCCTGACGGGTCCCGCCGTCACGCCGAAGACGATCTCGTTCTTGGCGAAGCGATTCGGACCGTCCGCAGCACGCATGTTCGCGGGCGGAGCCGCGCTCGTGGCCATCGGCTGCGGGCTGGCTCTCGATGCGCTCGCCGCGAACGCGACCTCTTTGTCCCTACATCGCGCGGCGCCTCTCGTCGATCGAGTCGCGTTGCCGTTTCTCGCGCTGCTCGTTACCGCGTCGCTCCTGCGCCAGGGTCCGCGCGCGATGCTCGGCAAGCTCTTGGCGGGCGGTTGAACGAATGCGCGCGGCGGCTTACACTTACAATGCGGTTGCAGAGACAACGATGAAACAAAAACGACCTCGCCCCTACCCGCGACCGAAGCCCGAGCGCGCTCGCAGCGGCCCGCCCGCCACGTTCGAGCTCCAGGCCATGCTTCGTGCGGCAGGTCTGCGAAGCACCGCCCCTCGCGTCGCCGTTCTCCGCCATCTCACCGATGTCGACGCGCCGCGGAGCCATGCCGAAATCTTCGACGCGCTCGGCGGACAAGGCTTCGATCGCGCCACGCTCTATCGAAATCTCATGGATATGGCTGAAAAAGGCCTGATTGGCCGCACCGACCTCGGCGACCACGTGTGGCGCTTCGAGATCAAAAAGCAAGTCGCGGGTCACACGATCGAGCATCCGCATTTCGTCTGCACCGACTGCGGCACCGTGTCTTGCTTGCCGGACACGTCGATCCGCATCGCGCGCGGCAGCTCGTCGCCGAAATCGCTCGGCGGCCGCGACGTCGCCGTGCAGCTCCGCGGCCGTTGCGACGACTGCGACTGAAGCGACGGGGCGAATGGCCGCGCGCGCGCACGCGCTCGGCTTATTACAACTCGATTGCATATGACATTGGGTTTTGCTAATCGGATGGCGTGCCGCATCGCACGCGCAGAGCTGCTCTCGTTTTCGCACTGACGTTCCTCGGGGCCACGCGGCCGGCTTTCGCCCAGCCCGATCCGACACCGTCGCGCGTGCCGCCGCAGGTCGTCTCGCACGCGGATGCGGTGTATCCCGCCGATCTCGTCACGAAAGGCGTGCACGCGGACGTCGTGCTCGTCGTGACCATCGATGCGGAAGGCCACGTCACGAACGTCGAGGTCGAGACCTCGGGCGGGAGCGAGCTCGACGCAGCGGCGAGCGATGCGATGCACAAGTGGGTATTCGCGCCTGCGCTCGTCGACGGCAAACCGGTGGCAAGCAAGATTCGCGTGCCCTTCCATTTCGCGCCTCCGGAGCCCGCACCGGCGAATGCCACGCAAGCGACCGTGCAAGGTCACGTGACGTCGCAGACCGGAACGGGAACACCCACGACGGCGCCGGCGAGCGTGCAGCAAATCGAGACGGAAAAGCAGCGCCCGCAGCGAGCCCATCTTGCGCCGCCGCCGGAAAGCGCCGACGTCGAAGACGTCACCGTGCACGGACACGCGGAGCCGGTCGCGCACGGCGCGTCCGACGTCACGTACACGCTGGGTGAGCTGAGAGTCGTCCCGAAAAAAAATGCGACCGAGCTTTTGACGAC
>JAICXU010000794.1 GCA_025934595.1 Polyangiaceae bacterium
ATGAGGAGCGCGTCCATTTCGGTTTGCGGCATCTGGCGATCGCCGCGCTCGGCCGACAAGATTTGTCCGTAGAGCTCCGCGGATCGAAAAAGGAGATCGACGACGCCCGTCGAGAGCTCGAGCCGGCCGAGACGCAGATCGTCGAGCACGTCCTCGAGCTCGTGCGAGAGCCCGCTCATCAGCGTCGCGCCGAAGAGCCCCGAGAGTCCCTTCAGCGTGTGAACGGCGCGAAACACGTCGTTCACGAGCTCGGGATCGGTGCGGCCGCTCTTCGCGAGCTCGTCGATCGCGAGCAAGTCACGGCCGAAGCCGTCGATCAGCTCCTGGGCTTCGGAGAAAAAATCTTCGCGCGCTTTGTCGACCGAATCACCGCGCCCGCCACCACCGCCGTGCTCCGCCATGGCGACACCTCAGTCTTGCCCGTCGAAGAGCTTCGCGCACGTGTCGCAGAGCTCCTCGGGTTTGAACGGCTTCGTGAGGTAAGCATCGGCGCCGAGGGCGAGCCCGCGCTCCACGTCCTTTTGCGCGGCGAGCGTCGAGATGATGACGAGCGGCGTTTTTTTGTGATGCTCGGAGCCGCGCACGAACTTGATGAGCTCGAGGCCGTTGATGTCGGCCATGTTGATGTCGGTGATGATGACGTCGTACGGACCGCGCGGCAAAAGTCGCATCGCATCGAAGCCGCTCGTGGCCTCGACGACCTCGCAACCACCGACTTTGTCCGCGAACGAGGCATCTTCCAAGATCGCGCGGACGAGCGCGCGCGTCGACGCCGAGTCATCGACCACCAGGACCTTGCGCATGCGAGCTACTTCAAGTCTACACCGGCCGCTCGCCCGCGCAGAGTTTCTGGCCGGGCATGTTTGCGCGCTATGCTCGGCGCATGGCTTTGGAGCCCGCACCGACGGCCGCCGCGCTGATCATCGGCAACGAGCTGCTCTCGGGAAAAGTCGAGGAGGCGAACCTTCCTTTGCTCGCGCGAAACCTGCGCGGCCTCGGGGTCGAGTTGAGGCGCGTGGTCATGGTGCTGGATCACATTCCGACGATTGCCGAGGAGATGCGCCAGCTGTCGGCGTCGCACGACTGGCTCTTCACGTCGGGAGGGGTGGGTCCTACACATGACGACGTCACCATCGAAGCGGCGGCCCTCGCCTTCGGTACGAACGTGATTTCGCATCCGGACCTCGAAGCGATGATCCGCGGCTACTACGGCGACAAATGCACGGACGGGCACCTTCGCATGGCGCTCATGCCCGAAGGGGCGTCGCTCGAATCGAGCCCGGAGGTGCCGTGGCCGACCATTCGCGTGAAAAATACGTTTCTCTTGCCGGGGATCCCGGAGGTGTTCCGGATCAAGCTTCCCGTCGTGATGTCGCGAATTACCGCGAAAATCCCGTATTTTTCGCGTGCAGTCTACACCAAAATGGACGAGGGCGATCTGAAGCCCCTGCTCGATCGCGTCGTCGCCGATTTTCGCGACGTCGACGTCGGCTCGTATCCGAAATGGCGCGACCCGGCTTACAAAACCAAGCTCACGTTCGATGGCCGCGACGAGGCACGCGTGCGAGCGGCGTGCGATGCGTTCGTCGCCACGCTCCCGGAGGGCGAGCCGCAGAAAGTCGAGTGAGCGCTCAGACCGGATTGCGGAGCGGGCCGCGCTCGACGGTCAGGGTTTTCATCTCCCCATTTCGTTTGATCTGCAGGACCACCTTCGACCCGACCCGGCCGCTCAGGATCTTGTGCAGGTCGTCCGGGCCCATTCGATTCACCGGATGCCCGTCCACCGCCACGAGCTCGTCTCCCACCATCACCCCGGCGTGCGCGGCGCCCATGTCGGACGGCGCATCCCGCACGAACACGCGGCCCGAGGGATTGTCGCGCGCGAAAACAGCGCCCACCGACCCGTCCCAGCTCGCACATGCAGAACAAAGCGACGAGAAAAGCAACAAAAAGACAGTCCAATAAGTCGAACGCGCGCGACGCGCGACAACGCTTACGCGCCGAGTCAATCGTTGCTTTGTCACGGGAGCGCTAGCTACACTCGGCGTACTGGGCTCCATGGTGTGGAAGCTGGTCATCGAGGACGACGAGGGAAAGCGGACGACTGTTCCGCTGACGCGTGACTCGTACACCATCGGTCGCAAAGAAGGGAACACGATCCGCCTCACGGAACGGAACGTATCGCGCGATCACGCGAAGCTCTCGAAACAAAACGGCGCACCGCCTCCCGCCGCGAGCATGAACGGCGCGGCCGGCTACGCGCTCGAAGATTGCTCGAGCTACAACGGCGTGTACGTCAACGGCATTCGCGTCGCAGCGTCGCAAGGTCTCACGCACGGCGACCTCATCCAAATCGGCGACTACCGAATTCTCATTCAGGACGACGCGGTCGAGCAGCCCGAGGCCGTCCCCGCCGTCAGCGGTGAAACGCCGGCGATGATCGCCCCCGCACAGCAAGCCGCCACGCGTGG
>JAICXU010000628.1 GCA_025934595.1 Polyangiaceae bacterium
CGGGTGCGCTCACGTTGGCACATCGAAATCGAGCCCGTTTCTGCGGGTTTCGTGTGGTCACGCCTGGCATTCGCGTTGCACTTCGAAGCCGTCATGCTTCGTCCGATCGCCAGCCTTTTCGCTCTCCTCGTCGTCCCCGTCGCCGTCGGCTGCTCGCAGCGCGTCGTGACGACGCCCGGCGGTCCCGGCGATCAGACCGACGCGGGAAGCCCGACTCCTTCGCCGGCTCCGAGCCCCGATCCCGACCAACAGGCGCAACAAGCGCTCGCCGCGCTGCAGCCGTCGATCACGTCCGTGTACTTCACGCCGGCATCGGACATCGATTCGAATCCTCCGCCGTCGCACGTGATCTTCCAGCAAGACCCCGGCGTCGCGCGCGACATCTTCCGCGCGACCGTCGAGCTCCCGCTCTACGAGAGTGGTGGGACCACCGGAGGAGAGTGCCCCGCCGACTTCGGCATCACGTACACGCTCGAATTTTTCGCCGGCGAAGAGAGCGTCGCGAAGGTCGTGCTTCACCCGGGCGGCTGCTATCGCGCCGAGTTCACGAACGGCGTCGTCTTGAGCGAGACCGATCCGGACACGTACTTCCAGATCCTTGCCGCGGGCCTCGGCATCGTCGAGTCCGACATCTATCCGTACGTGCCGCCCGGCGGGTGAGAGCGCCCGGCTGGAAAAAACGCGGACGGCGTGCGATCGTCCGCGAATCATGCGGATTTACACGAAGACGGGCGACGACGGCACGACGGGGCTTTTCGGCGGCGCTCGCGTGAAAAAAGCCAGCTTGCGCGTCGAAGCATACGGGACCGTCGACGAGCTCAATTCTTCCATCGGCGTCGCGCGCGCATCGAAGCTCGATCACGAAATCGATTCGCTGCTCGCGTCGATCCAAACCGATCTCTTCACGCTCGGCGCCGAGCTCGCGTGCGTGCCCGGCAAAGAGGACAAGCTTTCGATGACGCTCGTGAACGAAAGCGATGCGAAGCGGCTCGAGGATGCGATCGATCACGCGGAGGAGGGCCTTGAGCCGCTCAAGAATTTCGTGCTCCCGGGCGGAAGCGAGCAAGCCGCGCATTTGCATCACGCGCGCACCGTGTGCCGGCGCGCCGAGCGTGCGGTGCTGGCGCTGGACGATGCGCCGGCGCGGAACGATGTCGTGATTTATTTGAATCGCTTGAGCGATCTGCTGTTCACGCTCGCGCGGCGCGAGAACCATCTCCGAAACGTGGCCGACGTGCCGTGGGCTCCGCGCAGCCAAAAATAAGCCGTTCGACCATCATCTGTCGCAACGAACATGTATCTGCCTATCTGGGCATCCCTTAGGCAGCGAGCTTCATCGCCAACATTTTTCTTCCGCGATGAAGGCGGCTCATCACCGTGCCGACGGGGACTCCGAGCTCGTCCGCGGCCTCGCGATACGAGCGCTCTTCGAGATCGACGAGCGTCACCGCGCTCCGAAATCCTTCCGGCAACGCATCGAGCTCTGCACGCACCGACGCGGTGAGCGACACATTTTTCTCCGGCGAAACGTAGTGCTCCGGCGTCGTCCATGCGCACGGGTCGACCATGAGCGCGCGCATCGCGTTGCGATCGCGACGAAGCCGGCGATAGCGCGTCACGAACACGCTGAAGAGAATCTGCAGCGCCCACGCCCGGAGGTTCGTTCCATTTTGATATTGCGACGCGAACCGAAGCGCGCGTTCCACCGTGTCTTGCACCACGTCGTCGGCGACGGGCGCGTTGCCTTGGGTCAGGCGGAGGGCGCGCGCGCGAAGATCGGGGAGAAGGGCAGCAAGGGCGGGACCAATCGAACGGGCGGCATTGTCGGCGGGCATCTCGGAACCTCCGAGGCTCCCTTTTGCAGCCCCGGTGCCGAAGCCCGCACGCGCGGATCGGGCTTATTTTCTAGGCTTTTTGGGGTCCTGGCAAAAAGCCGTGTGTCAGCTCGGACAAAGCCGTGTGTTCGTGGAGAAGCGCCGGCAGCTGCTCGGCGATCTCGCGTGCCAAGAGCCCGCGGTCGCCATTTTGGGCCGACCAGCGCTCGCCCGCGCGGGCGTGGAAGTAAACGCCGGCGCATGCGGCCTCGAACGGCGAGAGCGACGTGAGCATCGCGCCCACGATTCCCGCGAGCACGTCACCCGATCCTGCAGTGGCGAGCGCGGGCGATCCCCGAGGACCGACGAAGATTTTTCCAGACGGATCGGCGATGAGCGAATGCGCGCCTTTCAGGACGACGACCGACGACGTGAGCTTCGCGGCGCGAAGGACGGCGTCGTAGCGATCGTGATCGATGTCGGCGCTCGAGCACGAGAGAATGCGAGAGAGCTCGCCGGAATGCGGCAAGAGAACGCGTTTGCTCGCGCTCTTCGCGACGTGGTTCGGCACGTCCGCGGCGATCGTGAGCGCGTCGGCATCGAGCACGAGAGGACCGTCGTAGGTTTTGAGCAAATGCTCGAGCACGGCGCGCGCGTCCGCGTCGAGCCCGAAGCCCGGACCGATGATGACGGACTTTTTCTTCGCGACGTGCGAGTCGATGCTCTCGGCGATCTTTTTCCGATCGATGCGAGCCGTCATCACCTCGATGACGCGGGCTTCGAGCGCCGTCGCGGCTTCGGGCCACGTGACGACGGTGGCGGCGCCCGCACCGGCGCGGATGGCGCCTTGCGCGACGAGGAGCGATGCACCTATTTTTCCCGGCGATCCAGCGAAGATGGCGACGTGACCGGCGGTGTATTTGTGATACTCGGCCGAGCGCGGCACGAGCCAGCGCGCGACGTCACTTCGTTCGACGAGCTCGGCGGACGCGGTGATCGAGGAAGGCAAGACCGGCTGCACGCCGATGGGAACGATCTCGATCTCGCCCGCGTACGCGCGCCCTTGGGGCGAATAGAGGCCTTTTTTTCCGAACGCGAACGTGATCGTGAGATTCGCGCGAACGGCGGCTCCGAGCGGCGCGCCGGTGTCGGCGTCGAGACCCGAGGGCACGTCGAGCGCGACTCGCGGCGCGCGCGAGGCGTTCATCGTCTCGATGACTTGCGCCATTTGCTGCGAGACTTCGCGATTCAGGCCGGTGCCGAAGATCGCGTCGATGATGACGTCGGATGCAGCGAGGTTCGTGCGAAGGGCGTCGTTCGCGGGCTGCACGCCGCCGCCA
>JAICXU010000652.1 GCA_025934595.1 Polyangiaceae bacterium
CACGCGACCGCGAAGTCGCCGTTCTTCATCGCCTCGCGGCCGGCGAGGAAGAGGGCTTCGGCGGCGGTCGGATCTCGGCCCGCGGACGTCTGTGCGAACGCAGGCGACGCGAACGTCGTCAGGAGCGAGAGCGCGATGATCGTCCCCGTCGATCGATCCATCTCATCTCCGGTCGGCGCGCAGGCTTTCGCGCATCGAGGTCCAGTAAGCGCGCACGCTTGTCGCGCGTCCAGACAGTTTCACCTGCGTCGATTGAAAATGTCTACGTCGTTCGACGGTGCGGGGCGTCCATGCGAGACCTTTCCGATCGCGGATCCACCTTTTTTTACCGAGGACGGTGAAGCCAGCGGGCGAGCTCCCGATGGGGCCGCGGACGTCGCCGCGCTCACCGCGGGCACCGCCGAAGTCGTCGCCGACGCCGACGCCGTTGCCGTTTGCGCTTCGATAAGTGACGACGCCGCGCTCGCGGAGGGCAAGCTGGAAGGCAACGGGGAGGCGGCCGCGGACGGTGTCGATCGCGACGCGAAGAGCGCGAGCGCCACGACGATGCACGCCGCGCCGCCGAGCATCGCGATGCCGACCCAGCTTCCCTTCGCCGCCGGCGATTCTTTTTCGTCGACGACGACCGCGGCGCGGGACGACGACGAGCGCACGAGATTTTCGCTCGGCGTCGGATTCGCCGAGAGCGTCGGTGCGGAGACCAGATCCGGATCGATCTCCGTGAGCGACACGCGCACCGCGACGCGCCCTCCCGCGAACGACAGCGGTCTTCCCGTGAGCGTGCGATACGCTTCGCGCACGGCGGCTTGCATCGACTGCGCGTCCGGCCATCGATCGTCCTGCTTGAACGCGAGCGCGCAATCGATGATGGCCGCGACGCTCGCCGGAACGTTCGGCGCGACGCTCGCCGTCGGAGGACAGGGCTGCGTCATGGCCGCGAGGAGCTGCTCGTTCAGCGGAACGTCGTCGGCGTGCATCGACTTGCCCGTCAAGAGCACGAACATCGTCGCGCCCACTGACCAAAGGTCGCTGCGCTCGTCGACTTCTTCCCAACGGCCGCGTGCTTGCTCCGGAGGCATGAATCCCGGCGTTCCGAGCATCGAGAGCGTGGTGCTCGGCATGCGGTGGCCCTCGCCTTGCGCGAGCTCGCGAAGACGCGCGATGCCGAAGTCGAGCACCTTGACCGTGCCGTCCGGCAACAAAAACAAATTCGACGGCTTCAAATCGCGATGCACGATCCCGTTCTCGTGCGCGGCCGCGAGCACGTCGAGGAGCTGGTTCACGATCGCGAGCACGTCGCCCGTTGCCATGGTTTTTCCCGGCGGACATCGCGTCTCGAGCGATTCGCCTTCGAGCAGCTCCATGACGAGATACACCGTGCCGTCGGGCGCCTCGTCGTCGTCGAGCACGCTCGCGATCCCGGAATGGCCGACTTTGTTCGCGACGAAACCCTCGCGCAGAAACCGCGCCTTCACGGACGGATCGAGCGCCTCGCCGGCATGCAGGACCTTCACCGCGCCGCGCTTGCCGTTGCGATGCGTGCCGGCATACACCGCGGCCATGCCTCCGATGCCGAGGAGCGCATCGAGCTTCCACTTGTGATCGATCGTCGAGCCGACGCGCGCTTGTGCGCGACGCGTGAGCTCTTCGAAATGCTCCGCCCCCGATGGCATCTCGATCGAATTATACGTCAATAATCGAACGTGAAGTCGTCGACGCGCTCGGTGATGTCGGCGGGGATGTTGACGGTGTAGGCGCCCAGCGACACTTGGCCGCTTCCCGTCGGAAATCCGGAGAGCGCTTGTCCGTTCGGGAGCGGCGTGTGGTTGAACGACATCGTGACCACGCCCGTCGCGCCGTCGACCGCGAACTCCACGTGCACCCATTGGTCGTTCGGGACCGGCGTCGCGAGCGTCCACCCGGTGTAACTCGCCGCGCCGCCGTCGTCGGGCATTACGCCTTCGGCGACGGCGAAGTCGCCGAAATATTCCTGCAGATAAAAGCTGTGTTGCGATTGGCCAGGGCCTGGCGGCACGACGATGTAGATCGGCACGAGCTGCCCCGTCGTGAGGTCGGTCGACGTCATACGAAGGTCCATCGCCACGGCGATCTTCGTGCCGACCGCGACGTTGTCGGAGATGCTGCTGTTCATGCCGCCGCCCGCCGGCCACTTCAAGACGAGCGAATTCGGCTTCGACACGCTGTCGGCCGAATCGACGAAGAGTTGCGTCGGATCGTAGCTCGTTTCGTCGGTCGTCGGCACCGTCGTCGACTCGTCGAAGTCCCAGCAGATCTTGTGGCCGGGATTCTGTTCGCAGAAGGGGCCGCTCGCTCCGTCGACGAGCGGGCTCGCGTCCTTCGCCGCGTCGGTGGCCTTCGCGTCGCTCGTGACGTCCGTCGTGACGTCGTTCGTGGACGCGTCGGAGGCGCCGCCGGCATCGCCCCCTTCGAGCCCGTCGACGCTCACGAAGAGGCTGCACGCGGCCAGGCCTGCCCCGCAAGCCATCGCGAGCCCCATTTGCGCCGCGCGTGACGACCGCCGCATACCTTCATGTTACTCACGAAACGGCCCGATCGCGTGAAACCGCGCGCCCGGTCGCACGTATCCGCCTCGAGCGATGGGGAACGGCGTTTTGTCATGAGTCTTTTGGGATTGCCGATTTTGTGGGGAGGGTTTACGAAATTCCCCTTGGAACGCGGGCGATCCTGGATTTCGCATCATCCGGCGACCGGCCGCACCCACGACGCGCCGCTTTCGCAGGGCGACGCCGCGACCGAACGAACCGGCGCCAAGGCCCGCCCCGACAATCGGCATCTCGATGACGCGATGGATCGCTACGCGCGCGGAAATGACGCAGCGTTCGGCGAGATCTACGACGGCCTCGCGCACAGGCTCTACGGCTATCTCGTGCGCCAATGCCGCAACGCGGGCCTGGCCGAGGAGCTCGTGCAGCAGACCTTTTTGCAGATGCATCGCGCGCGCGGTCAATTCGTGCGCGGCGCGCCGGTCCTGCCCTGGGCGTTTTCGATTTCGCGGCGGCTCCTCGTCGATCA
>JAICXU010000185.1 GCA_025934595.1 Polyangiaceae bacterium
AAATGCTCCCACCGGCGTAAAATTTCGTGGAGCTGACGGGGATCGAACCCGTGACCTCATGCATGCCATGCATGCGCTCTCCCAGCTGAGCCACAGCCCCTTTGCGAAAAGACCTTCGAAAAGAGGCGCTTCAGATACAGCGGCGCGGGCCAGTTGTCTAGCGGCGCCTGCTCACGGCACGTCTTTCGCGCAGCGAAATCCGGTGCTGATTTGCGCGGACGCGCGCGAAAGCGGGAGGCGGCTCGTCGTGCGTGCCGAGTTCGCGGAGTAGTCCCACGATCCGCCGCGAAGCACCCCGCGTGAGCCCGTCGCAGGGACGAAGGGATCGGTGACGTCGCTCTTCGGATACGTCTCGTAGCCGTCGCCGACCCACTCCCAAACGTTGCCAGCCATGTCGAATGCGCCGACGGGCGAGCGGCCATCGGCGGTGGTGCCGACCTCCCACGTTCCCTTTCGCGCGCATGCGCCGGAGACGCCGCCGACGATCGCCATCCAGCACGTCGTCGGTCTTGCGTTGCCCCATGGATACATGCGGCCGTCGGTGCCGCGCGCCGCGAGCTCCCATTCCGCTTCGGTGGGAAGACGTTTGCCGACCGACTTGCAGTACGACGTCGCTTGATCTTGATCGATGCAGTTCACCGGATGCCGCGACGTTTCGAGATCGTCGCCTTGGTTGCATCCGCTGAAGATTTCTTTTTCGCCGATCTTCAGATGATTTTTCGTGCACCCGCCGGCGCGCACGCACACCGCGTATTCGCCGGCGCGCACCTCCGTTTTGTCGAGGAAGAAGCCTTTCGAGATCGTGACTTTGTGCGCGGGTTTTTCGTTCGCTTCGTTCTGATCCGATCCCATCGTGAACGTGGCGGGCGCGACGTAGACCATGCCGTCGGGGGCGTCGGGGATTTTCGCGGCGGCGTCTTGCGCGAACATCGGCAAGCTCGCATTGGTTCTGGCCGCGGCCGACGCGGAAGCGAGCGCGGCGGCGCGTGCTTCTGCGTTCGGATCGGACGAAGGTCCGAGCCACAAAAATGCGCAAGCTCCCGCCGACGCCAAGAGCGCGAGCCCGAGACCGATGCGGCCCATGAGCGCGCGTTGACGCTGCGATTCTTTTCTTCGTTCCGCTTCCGCGACGATGCCGTGCGCGTCGACGCTCGGCGGAGGCTTCACGCTCTTCGCTCGATCTCCGCCGACCTCCGGAATGACCGCGACGAGGGCGTCCCAAAATTCTCCCGCGTTCTGATAGCGACGTTTCGGATCGACGGCGAGCGCGCGAAGCAGCACTTGCTCGACGTCGTCGGTCGTCGTCACGCCTTTCGCGCGCGGCGTAGGGCGATGCAAGAGATCGGCGGAGGCGACGTAATATTGTCCCGGCTCGTCACCTTCGAGCGCGTGCGCGGCGATGCACGTCTCGACGAGGACGAGCGCGAGCGCGAACACGTCGGTCCAGGGCCCCGTCGTTCCGTATTTCTTGCTGAATTGCTCCGGCGCGCCGTATCGAGGCGTGAACGGATCGACGTCGTCGCCGTCGGGCGTCGTCGTGGCGAAATCCGAATGCGAATGGGCGCTGTCTCTTCGACGAAGCGCGGCCATCTGCGGACCCGCGAGCGCTTTTGCGATCCCGAAGTCCACGATCTTCAGCGTCGACCGACCACCGACGACGGCGAGGAGCAAGTTCGTCGGCTTGATGTCGCGATGCGCGACGCCTTGTTGGTGCGCGACGGCGAGCGCACGTGCGGCGGGTGTGAGCAGCTTCACTGCTTCCGCGAGCGAGTAGCCTCCCTTGCCCGTGTCGATGCGATCTTCGATGAGGTCGGCGAGCGACGCGCCGTCGACCCATTCGAGCACCATATAAGGAGTCCACGTTCCATCCGGAGACGTAGCCTCGCCGACATCGAGCGCTTGCACGACGTCGGCCGTGGCGCGCGAAATCTGGTGCAAAATGCGGCCTTCCGCGAGGAACGTTTCGAGAAATGCTTTTTTTTGATCGGCCGAAACCCCTTCCGGCACTTTCAAACATTTGATCGCGACGAGCTCCGCGAGCCCTTTGTGCTTCGCGCGATAGACGACGCCGAAGCCGCCTTCGCCGACGACCGATTCGACGGTGTATTTGTCGGCGATCGTTTCGCCGACCCATCCGAAGGGATCGTGATCGTCCTCGAGCTCGTCGGCCGTGAGCTCGACTTGTTCCGTAGGACGATCCGTGCGCAGGGTCGCCTGGCTCGCGGGCGCGCGTCCAGATCGGCTTCGCTCCGTCACTTCGGCTGCACCAGCTCCACTTCCCATTGGACGGTGGCGTCTGCGCCGGCCCAGGGTGCGTACGTCAAATTCGAGAATGCTTGCACAACACACTTACCTGCAGGCTTGTCGGCCAAGCTCGAGTCGACCGAGGCGCTCTGCGAGTGGCCGTTGTGACCGAGAACGACGGTGACCGTCGTCTTGCCGAACGGACCCGTGGCTTTGCCGTCTGCGTCTTTCGCGCCACCGCAATTGCCTTTCACCTGACGCGCCGCGCGCTTCATCGTGATCTCGGCTTCGTTGTGCGGACCGGCCGTCGTGGTCGTCGCCGCGGTGGTGTCGGACGAGCCGCTCGACCCGGAAGAAGCGCCGCTCGATCCCGATGACGAATCTCCCGTGGAGCCCGAGCTACCGGAAGAAGAGGAGGAGCCGGTGGCGGTCGTCGACGACGAATCCCATTTCGGGGCTGCTTCGTCGTCCGTTTTCGGTTGCGACGACGCGTCGTCGGCTTGTTTTGGCGTGCCCCCGCAAGCAGCGAGCGCGAGCCCGATCGCGATGAACGCGATCTGTTTCGAGGTGCGCATGCCGAAGGGTTTAGCACGTTTTTACGGCGGGCAGCATTCGACCTGCGGACAGCTTCCACACCCTCCTTGCGTGACGACGGCGTCTCTCGGAACCCGGTAAATCGCGGTAAATGCGCTCGTCGGCGGAGGGGTGCCACCCATCTGCGAGCACGTGTGAAACACGATCGTGACGTGCCCCGGCGACGTGATCACGCCGACGAAACCTTCGTCGCCCTGACGGTCGACCACGGTGAAGGTGAGCTTCTCTTTCGTGAAATCGGTTTTGTCGAGAAACGCCGTCACGCGGTCCGCGATCTTCGACGCGTTCGGATCATTCGCGGCGCCCGTGCTCGGCTCTCGCGCATTCGCGAGGAACGCTTTCGCGTCTTCGAGCGTGAGGATGTCGGTGGTCTGTCGTGCCGCCGGGCCTTCGACTTGGTCCGAGTTGCCGACGAGCAAGCGGTCGACCTTCGTGTCGATCGTGGGATCGCTGCAACTCATGCCTTCCGCCGAGTTCGCCGGACGACACGAGAACGTGGACATGACGCCGCACAAAAAGGCGACGAGCGGAAACGCAGTTCGCATCACGGGCTAGACTCGCACGCGAGCGGGTGTCTCGTCAGGCGACGCTCTCGGACTTCAATGTCCGCACGTGTTGGTGCACGTCGTGCCCGCCGCACATGTGTCCGACTTCCCGCCGCCGCAGTCGATCTTGCATGCGGCGATTCCCGAAGCGCCCGCGTCTGCGCCTTGGATCGTTCCCGCGTCCGTGTCGCCGCGTGTGCCCGCGTCGGCGACGACACCGCACGTGACGTCGCACGTTCCGCTCCCCTGACAGCTCAACGTGCAACCGCCCTTCGGACAGGTCACGTTGCAGATGCTGTTGCCGGTGCACGTCACCGTGGATCCCGTATCGACGTCGACGTTGCACGTGCTGCCGCCTTCACACGTCACCATGCTGTTCGTGCCGGTCGTGAGCGTGCAAATGCTCGTGCCTCCGCAAGAAGACGTGCAGTTCGATTCGCACGTTCCGATACACGTCGACTGACCGTCGCATGTCGTCGTGCAACCGGTGCCGCATGTCGCGTTGCACGTGTTCTTCGAATCGCATTGGTACGTGACGTTGTTCGGGACGGGGCCCGACGCTGCGCCGTCGGCCTCGACTCCGCCGAAGTCGCACGTGCCGCCCGTGTTGCAGGTGCATGTCGTGCCGGAGCAACTGCACGCGCCCGTGCAGCTCGCGCTCGGGGCGGGCGCATCGCTGCCTCCGCATGCGCTGAATACGGAAATGCAAATCGCGAGGGTGGCGAACGTTCCGACAAGAAGCGACGATGTGGACATGGGACGCATGGCACGACCTCCAGACAAAAGAGTGGACGAAGGCCCACTATCGCACAGTCGTTCGCGGGGACGACGAGCAGGCACGAAACCGCATGCCCACCTCGTCGCCATCGAGCGTCGCTGGCGGAATCGTGGATGTTTTTTTTTACAGAAAGGATTCGATGAGCGCGCGGTCGCCCTGGATGGCGGTGCGTTGCATGTAGAATGCAAGCCCGCGCTTTCCGCCGAGCTCCTCGCCGCTGCCGGCGCGACCGGGGCCGCCGTGCACGAGCTGCGGAAGAACCGTGCCGGGCGGAACGGACTGTCCGACGATTTTCGTCGAGCCGATCGTTACGCGACCATGGAACGGAGCGATCGCCAAAACGGCTTCTTTTACGAAGGATTTGTCGTCGGCGTAGATGCTCGATACGAGACCGCCGCCGCCGCTGGCAACGAGACGAGCCGCGTCCTTCGCGCTGCCGTCGTACGGCATGATCGTCGCGACCGGGCCGAAGACCTCGTGATTGTGGACCGCGTCGCTCGGCGACGGCGCTGCGCAATGAAGCAACGTCGGTGCGACGAAGAATCCTTTTCCTTTCGTACCGCCGAGGGGCTCGATCGGATCGACGCCGCCGTGGACGATCTTCGAGCATGCAGCGAGCTTGCCGATACCGGCGCGCACGTCGTCGAGCTGCTGTTTCGTCGCGACGGGCCCCATCGTCACGCTCTCGTGCGACGGGTCGCCGACCTTCACGTCGGAGAGACGCTCTTTCAATTTTTCGATGACGGCTTCGACTTTTTCTTTCGGCACGTAGATGCGGCGAATGGCGGTGCACTTCTGACCGGTCTTCTGCGTCATGTCGCGCACGACGTCGCCGATGAAGAGATTCGTGAGCTCGCCGTCCTCGTCCGCGTCGGGACCGAGCACGGCGGCGTTCAAGCTGTCGGCTTCGACGTTCACGCGAATCGAATGCTCGCGCGCGGATTTTCCGCCGCGCAGCATCGCGCCCGTGGAGCCGGCGCCGGTGAACGCGAGCATGTCTTGTCCACCAACGTGATCGAGCAAATCGCCCGCGCTGCCGGCGACGAACGAGAGCGCGCCCTCGGGAAGCATTTTGCCTTCGACCAAAATCTCGACGATGCGATGCGCGACCACGCCGGTGCTCGTGGCGGGCTTGGTGACGACGGGCACGCCCGCGAGAAGCGCGACGGCAGCTTTTTCGGCCAAGCCCCACGCGGGAAAATTGAATGCGTTCACGTGCACCGCGACGCCTTCACGGGGAACCCAAATATGCACGCCGAAGAGGCGCGCGCTTCTTCCGAGCTGAATGCCGGCTTCGTCGACGAGATGCGATTTGTCGCCCAGCGTCGCCGCCAGCTCCGCGTAGGCCGCGAGCGTTCCCGACGCGCCGTCGATGTCGAACTTCGCGTCGCTGCGCGTGTTGCCGCCGTTCATGATCGCGAGCTTGATGAGCTCGTCGCGATGCGCGTGAATGGCCTGGCTCATCGCCTTCACCATTTCGCCGCGCTCTTTGAAATTCATTTTGCGGAGATTTTTTCCGCCGGTCTCGCGCGCGTAAGCGAGCGCACCCTTGAAATCGAGCCCCTCGGTCGAGACCGTGGCCACGGCTTCTTCCGTCGAGGGATTCACGAGAGTGGCGGCTTTTCCCTTGCCGGAAATCCATGTATTCTGCAAGTAACTTTTCAGCTCGATCATGGCGCGCCTCTCGTACCACTCGCGGGGCAATTTACCAACGCGCAGGGCGAAGTCACGCGCCGGCTACGCTGCCCACGACGCGATCCACCGCCTCGCCGATCGAGAACGCAGACGTGTCGATCGTGATGTTGGCGCGCGCATAAAGAGGAGCGCGTGATTTGAGGAGGGCTTTGAGCTCGCTCATCGCATTCGCGCGATCGCGCATCGGCCGGCCGTCGCCTTGGGCGACCACCCGATCCCAATGATCGCGCGCACGCGCTTTCAGCCACACCGTCGTCGTTCGCTTTCGGAGCAAGTCGTACGTTTCTTTCGAGCTCACGATCGAGCCGCTCGTCGCGAGGACGCCCACTTCGTTTTGGTCCAAGAACTTTTCGAGCGCGTTCCGCTCCACATTTCGAAAGTAATCTTCGCCGTGGAGCTCGAAGATCGTCGCGAGGCTCATGCCCGCTTCGGCGGCGACGAGAGCGTCGAGCTCGACGAACGGCGCGCCCATCTTCTTCGCGAGACGCGCGCCGATCGTGGATTTTCCCGCGCCGCGGAGGCCGAGCAGCGCGACGACGCCCGATGCATGTTTCGGCTTGTTTTGTGCCGCTTCCGCGCGCGAAAGCAATTCGGAGGAAGCGGCTCCGATCGCCGCCGCGACGTCCGCGAGGCGCGCGATCGAGATGTTCCCCTCCCCCTGCTCGAGCTGGACGAGAAACCGCTCGCTGACTCCGGCGAGCTCCGCGAGGCTTCGCAACGTGAGCTTCCGCGCTTGGCGCT
>JAICXU010000518.1 GCA_025934595.1 Polyangiaceae bacterium
GCGCGAGCTCGCCGTGCGCGGCGTCTTTCCGTTGCGCGTCGTCGAGACCGATTCGAAAGGACACGAGACGTCACGCATGACGGCGACGCATCTCGACGTGCACCCGGTGGACGCGACGCTCTTCGCGATCCCGCACGCGTACAAGAACCTCGCCGGGAACTGATCGACGGCCCTAGCCGCCCGCCGAACGCAGGCTCGTCACTTCGGGCGATTCGGGGCGTGCGGCGCGCCGGCGATCTGCGTGACGGCTTCGTCGGGATCGACCGCGTCCTGGGGATCGGCCTTCGACGTGGGTGACGTTCGCAGACGCGAAGGTGGCGGCAAAGGGGCTTTCGACGGCAGCCCCGTTTTCGTGTCCTCTTCTTCGCTGAACATGTGCGTCGACGACGAGGCCGGCTTCGATACGGGCGCGGGGCGGCCGGAAGGTGTGGGCAGCCCCGTTCTCGTTTCGTCCTCTTCGTCGAACTGCAGAGAGGAAGATGCGGGCGTGCCGGACACCGGCGCGGGCAAGCCGGACGGCGTCGGCAATCCAATTTGCGTGTCGTCGTTTTCGTCGAATTTCTGCGACGACGAAGCGGGCGGCATCCCTGCAGCGGGGGGCGGCGCCGTCGACTTCGAGGGAGGTCCAACCTGGGTTTCGTCGTCATCGCCGGGCGAGTGCAAGGACGATGCGGGCAGCTTCGTACGCGCGGCAGGATTTGCACGGGGCCGCGGGCCTCGGGTGCGGTTGGTCATGGGGCACCTTTCACGATGAATCGGAGCGAGAACACTGTCACCGAGACTATCCCGCCGCCGCGTAGCTGCAAGCGTCGACGAGGATCGAGCTCACGCAGGCGGACACGCCGTGCGATCGGTCCAGCGCACGGTGAATTTCGGCGTCGTGGCGCGTACGACTTCAATCCTCGCCGCCCGCGTCGTGGCGCCGGGCTCGTCGGTCGGGCAATCGTCCTCGACGACGTCGGTCGGCGGGAAAATTTCGCGAAGAGAACCGTTTGCGATCGAAACGATCCGCGCCGTCACGCGCGCATGCCCCGTATGCATCGAGCTGCCTTCGAGGACGAGCTCGTCTACGCCGTCCTCGTCGACATCCGAAACCGCTTCGAGATCGTCCTCGAACATTTCGTCGGCCGGCGAGGCCCCCGATTGCCAAACGATCCGCGCGCCATCGAGGACGACGAGCCGCTTCGAGCCGCCCGCTTCGAATCCGTACGGTCGACACTCGCCGACGTGGACGAGAACGGCAACCTCGCGTCGGCGTGGCGCAGTGAACGACCCCGCGACGGCCGCCGAAACGCGCGGCACGACGAGGCCCTTGGCGCGCTCGCTCTCGAGCGTGCTGCCGTCGACGCGCGGCGGACACATCGCTTCGTCGGTGAGGTGCGCGGGAAAGAGCTGCGCAACGAGCTCCGCGTCGGAGATCGAGAGCGGCGCGCGAACCGCGCTGGGTCGATGATCCGACGTGAAATCAGCCACGATTGCGATCGGTGCGAGGACGCGCGGAGTCGCCGCAATGGGTGCGATGCGTGCGACCGTCGAAGGCGACGGCGCCGACGGCGTGGCGCAGCCCGTGCTCGCGCCGAAGACGGCGATCAGCGTGACGACGACCTTGCTTCTCATTTGGAACGGCAGCATCCCGAAGCCCCCGTGCATCACATGGCGTGCAGCCGAAAGGCGCGCCAACAAATCAAAAAGGTAACTCCAATGGCGGCCGAGGCCACGACCAGCGCGAAGCTGGGAAAAAGGATGGCTGCCAACGAACCGAGCGCCATGATCGGAACGACGGGCCAGATCGGGCGCACGTTGAGAGCGATCGCCGCGCCCAACATCGCGGCGACGGCGAGAGAGCGAGCCGCGGCCTCGCTTGGTGTGTCACCGAGCGAATAACTGAGCACGTCGGAAAGAACCATCGATACGAAGGCGACGATGAATGCGCCGGCGATGCGGCGGCTCGCCTGGGTCGCGAAGAGACCGCGACGCCAAATGACGACCGCCAAACCGAAGATGCTGACGCAAATGAGATCGACGGTGAGAGCCTCCCGGGGGCCGTACGTTCCGACGCCTTCGACGGCCCGCCAGGCGAAAAGCAAAGCGACACCACCGGCGAGCGCGCCACCGAGGATCATCGCGCCTGCGAGGGGTCGCGCCATCGCGGACGTGTTCGCCTCGTGCTCGACGATCGCCATTTTTTCGGCCGCAGCGCGCTCCGCCGCCAATTCTCTTTCCAGCGCTTCGATTTTCGCGATCATCGCGGGCGGCGGATCGTCGAGCTCCGTGAGGATCGATCGCGCGCCCTGTGCGCTGCGAAGCGCGAGCTGTCGCTCGACGAGCCGTTCGACGGTCGTTTGCAGCTCTTGGCGAATCGTCGCGTCGTTCGGATGCATCCGAAGCGCCGTCATGAAACCGAAGCGTGCCTCGAAGAGCGCACGCTCCGCGCCCGCGTCCGATGAAGCGAGAGCCCGCGCGTAGGCGAGACGCGCGCCCTGCGCCACGAACTCCGCATCGCGAAACACGAGAAACCGCGCGAGCTCTTCACGGAAGGCTTCGACGGAAGAAATGCGGTCGGCGTTGTTCTTGGCCGTCGCCTTCGTCACGAGAGCGACGAGCTCGGCCGGCGCATCGACACCTTCGAAAGAAGGAGGCTCGCCTGCGAGAGCCTGCATCAATGCGGCGATCGCCCCGGCGGCGTCGTGCGGCATCCGTCCGGTGAGGATCTCGTAGAGCGTACCGCCGAGAAGGTAGACATCGGTCCGTTCGTCGACGAGCGTGGGGTCCGCCATCGCCATTTCGGGCGCGAGATATCCCGGCGTTCCCACGAGCGCTTCGGGCTCGGTCGCTCGCTCGGTGAGGCGGATAGCGATCCCCCAATCGAGAAGGTAGACCTCGCCGAAGCGGCCGATCATCACGTTGTCCGGCTTCAGATCGCGATGAACCACGCTGCGGCTGTGCGCGAACTCGAGCGCGCGACACACCTGAATCAAGATCTCGACCTTGGCGCGCAGCATGTCGCCATGACCGACGACGAGCGGCTTCCAGCCCTCGTGGGTCGGCGCGTCGAGAAGCTCACGGAGAGTCAGACCCTCGACGTGCTTCATGACGAGGATCGGAGTTCCGTCCTCGCGTTGTCCGAGCGCATGGACCGGGACGAGATTCGGATGCTCGAGCGACCCCATGATTTTTGCTTCGCGAACGAGGGCGCTGCGGACCGTCGCCTCCGCCGAAAGCGCGCTCTTCACCGCGACCCCGCGTCCGAGAGATTTCTGCGTGACGAGATGCACGACGCCCATTCCGCCACGGCCTAGCTCGGAGACGGGCACGAGGTCCGAGCTCGCGTCGTAAGCAACGGGAGGCAGCGCGACACTCGCCTCGATCGACTGCGGTCGAGCGATCGTCTGCGAGGTGCGGAGCGCCTCGGGCAGACCACGCTGGGCGAGCGTCGTGGCGAAGCCCAAATATTTCTTCGACCGTTCGTCCACGCGCCGATCCTAACAGGGTACGATGCACGTCGACCGTGCGTCGATGAGCCGCGCTCGCCACGATCGAGCGGCGTTGGCTCATTCGTCCGCTGCGGACGCGCCGTCACCGGGCTTGAAGTAGCGGCGCTCGACGACCAGATACAACGCAGGCAAGACGAGCAGCGTCAGCAGCGTTGCGCTGACCAGGCCGCCGACGACGACGGTCGCGAGCGGGCGCTGCACGTCGGAGCCGATCCCCTTCGCGAGCGCGGCCGGGAGCAGACCGAGCGTGGCGACCGTTGCCGTCATCAACACCGGACGGAGTCTCTCGCGCGCGCCGCGA
>JAICXU010000127.1 GCA_025934595.1 Polyangiaceae bacterium
GCACGTCGACGAGGTCGTCCGCGGCGCGCGCACGCTTCGCGTGGGTGTCGGGATGGACGATGTGCTCGTGAATATGGCCTTCGAGGATTTCGGCAGTCAGACCTCCGAGCGCGCCGCGCGACGCGGCGAGGAGATGCATGATGACCGAACAATCGCGTTCTTCTTCGAGGGCTCGTTCGATGGCCTCGATCTGCCCGCGAATCCGCCGGACGCGGTTCAGGAGCTTCGTTTTGTTGCGGACGGTGTGAGCCACGTCGAGTAGTATACCCCCTATGGTATCTGCGTCCAGCGCTCTCGCCGACCGCCTCCGGCACGATCACGCTCACGGGCTTTCGGTTTCGACGCACGAAAGACGCACGCGTTGGGTCGTGGTCCTCACGGCGGCGATGATGGTCGGCGAGCTGATCGTCGGTTACGTCACCAACTCGCTCGCGCTCACCGCCGACGGTTGGCACATGGCCACGCACGCGGGCGCGCTCGGAATGGCGGCCTTCGCGTATTGGTTCGCGCGCACCCGCTCGCACGAGTCGACGTTCACGTTCGGGACCGGCAAGGTGCACGCACTGGCGGGCTACACGAACGCGATCGTCCTCGCGGTCGTGGCTCTTTGGATGATGTACGAGTCTGCATCGCGCCTCTTGCATCCAGTGCCGATCGCGTTCGGAGAGGCGTTGCCGATCGCCGTCCTCGGTCTTCTCGTCAACCTGGGAAGCATGAAGCTCCTTCATGTCCATCACGACCACGGCGACCACGCGCACGATGATCATGACCATGCCCACCCGCATGACCACGACCATGACGACCACGACGCCCACCACGAGCATCCTCATCACGGTCACGCGCATCACGATCACAACCTGCGCGCCGCCTACGTGCATGTCCTCGCCGATGCGTTCACCAGCGTGCTCGCGATCCTCGCGCTCGCCGGCGGTCGTTACTTCGGCTGGCGATTTCTCGATCCCTTGATGGGCATCGTCGGTGGCATCGTGATTTCGCGTTGGAGCTATACGCTTTGTCGGGGCACGGCTCGGCAACTGCTCGATGTCGTCCCGTCGGCGGACCTCGCGGACCAAATTCGTAAAAGCCTCGAAGGCGTGCCCGGCACGGAAATCGTCGACCTGCACGTCTGGGAGATCGGTCCGGAAGCCCGTGCATGCATGGCGACGATCGTCGCGGCCGGAGAGCGAACGCCGCTCGAGTATTCCGAGCGTCTTCGAGGCTCCGTGGATCTCGCGCACGTGACCATCGAGGTGCATCGGGGCCCCGCGTGAAGATTCGCTCGGCCCTCGTCGTCGCGCTGGCGGTGACGGGTTTTTCGCGCGCCGCGAGCGCGCATCACGAAGCTCTCTTCGGGCCGCAGTCTTCGCTCGCAGTGGAGTCGGATGGATTTTTCAGCTTCCAGACGCACGCCCACGCGTACGGCGTTCGCGGCACGCAGACGAACGAGACCACCTCCATCTTGAGCGCCGGATTCACGCCGATCGATTATCTGCCGTGGTCGTTCGCGTTCGTTCAGCCGTTCACGTACCAAACGACCGAAGCGCCGACGGCTCCGGGAGTCACGGGGCCGTTCAGCGCGTGCGAAGGCTGTTTTCGGCGCGAAAATGCGCTCCTCTCGACGTCGTATCGATTCGATTTCGAGTCGCTGCAAAAGGCATGGGGCAAGGACGGCAACTTCGCGCTCACGACATTTGCGCTCGAGCCACCGACGGGAAACAAGGACTACGACACGTTCGACGGACCGTTCAATTGCATCGGCGCGGGCATGATCGGATTGGAGCGTGGCCCGCTGTCGGCCGTCGCGCTCGGGTACTACCGTCGCAAATCGCCGGACCGAACGTCGTCGAAGAAAGGCGACAACTTTCTCGCCGCGCTCGGCTTCGCGTATACGCCCGTCGACGACGAAGACGCGATGGTGAGCTTTCAAGTCGGCGTCGGTGACGAGTATCACTTTGCCGACGTCGATCACGGCGTCGACATCGGCGGCGGCAACGAGCTCATCGCGAGCCCCCCGATCGTCGCATCACCGCATCGTCACGTGCGCGAGTTCGCGCTCGCGTCCCTGCCGATCGCGCAGTCGTACCGCGCCGACTACGAAGTCGATCGATGGCGTCTCGGGTTCGGTCTCATCTACACGTTCGAGCACGCGCCGCCGGCGCTCGGTCCCACTCCCGCCGCGCGTTGAGCACGGGTTTCACGGCGGCGCGTATCCGTGGATCTCGGCATCCTTACCGTTGCGCGCGGGCCACGCGACGAAGAGGCGATCGAGATCGCTCGACCAGAGGCCGGTTCGTGCGCCGGCGCGCGTCGGAATGTGCGCGAGCCGATTGTATTTGCCTGCTGCGCTCGCATCGAAGACGTCGACGAAGCCTTCGCCGCCGATCACGTACACGCGCTGCCGGCGTGCATCGTAGAAGAGATCATCGGTGTCTCCGACGCACGGCACCTCGCCGATGCGATTGCCCGTCGTCGTGTCGAACACGACGAGCTCGGCCGGTTTTCGGAAGCCCACGAAGAGGCGATGGCCCGTCTCGTCGAGGTACATCGGATAGTTGTTGGCCAAGCCGGACATCGGCATGTGTTTCGTGATCGATCGCGCGTTGCGATCGACGATCACGATTTCGTGCAGAGGTGGAAGGTTCACGAAAATGCGCGGCCCGTTCTCCTCGAGGCGAAAGGACTCCGGATGCGCGCCGAGCGGGATGTCAGTGACGATCTTCATGCTCGCCGGATCGATCACGCCGAGGCCGCCTTCGCCGTAGCCGAGATAAAGCTTTCCGGCGCTCGCGTCCCAGCGCAGGTTGTCGCAATCGCCGAGATTCGGGATCGTCGCCGTGCGCTGCCAGGTCGAATCGTCGAACGCCGCGACCGATCCTCCGCGCATCGCGACGACGACGCGGTGCTGTTGCGGCAAGAACGCGACGCCCTGCGGTTCTTTCAGGCCGGGCACGCTCGTGATCCGCTTTGCCGCACCGACGTCGAGCACCTCGAGCGTCCCGTTGCCGAGAGCGGAGACGAAGAGGCGCTTTCCGGCCGGGTCGACGGCGAAGTGATCGATGCGGCGCACCACTCCCGGCAGCGGGATCACTTGTACGTCGGTGAGCGGCGGCGGCGCGGCGAGCGCGGTGGTGTCGACGAAGAGGAGCGCCAACGCGAGAAGGATCTTCCGGAGCGCGTCCATGTCGATCGTGTAATGCCCAGGTTTGGCAGACGCAAGGTGCTAGAACTTCCGCCATGAAGTCGACGCGCGCGCTCCTGTTTCTCGCGGCGTTTGCGCTCGGTTCAGGTGCGCCGTCCGCCAGCGCCGCACCGCCGACGCTCCCACTCACGCTCGTCGCGGACGTGCCGCTTCCTGGCGGCGCGACGCGATTCGATTACCAAGGCGTCGACGCCGACCACCGTCGCCTCGATCTCGCGCATCTCGGCGACAGCTCGGTCGTCGTCTTCGATCTCGACGCGCAGCGCGCGATTCAGGAGGTGCCCGGCCTTCCGAGCGTGCACGGCGTCGTGCCCGCTCCTTCCGAGCATCTCGTTCTCGCGACGGCCACGGCCGAGAAGACGCTCGTCCTCTTGGACGATCACACCTTCCAAGTGAAGGCGCGAATCCCCGCGGGCGAGTATCCGAATGGCCTCGCGTTCGATCCTGCGTCCGGCAAGGCGTTCGTCTCGAACAACACCGGTCACGGAATCGGCGTCGTCGACGTGAGGGCGGCGAAGGCATTGCCGGGCATCGACATCGGCGGTGGCGCCGGCAACACACAATACGACGCGACCACGGGCCACGTGCTCGCGGCGGTGCACGGCTCGCCGGTCCTCGTGGACGTCGATCCGCAGAAAGCGCAGATCGCCGGACGCATCGCGCTCCACGACGTCACGACGTGCCACGGCCTCGTCGTGGCTTCTTCATCGCGGCTCGCGTTCGCCGCTTGTCGTGGAGCGGGTCCCACGCTCGTCGTCGTCGATCTCACGACTCGCCGGCAGACGAGCGCGCTGCCGTTGCCCGCCGGCATCGACGTGCTCGCGTTCGATCCGGGCTTGCGGCGCCTTTACGCGGCCTCCGAGAACGGAACCGTCGCTGTCTTTCGCGCGGCTGCCGACGGCTCGGTCACCGAAATGGGCCACGCGTTCCTCGCGCCGAACGCGCACAGCGTCGCCGTCGATCCGAAGACGCACCGCGTGTACTTTCCGCTCAAGAACGTCGACGGCAAGCCCGTCTTGCGCGTGATGGCGCCGACCTGACCGGCCGAGCGGATTGGAAAGAATGAAATCGCGTTCCGACAAATGCGCTTGCCACTCGGGTGCGCGCTATCGCGATTGCTGCGCGCCGCTGCACGAAGGGAAGGTGCGCGCATGCACTCCGGAGGCCCTCATGCGATCGCGCTATTCGGCGTTCGCGCTCGGCCTCGGCTCCTATCTCGTCGAGACGCTCTCGGCGACGCACGAAGATCGCGCGCACGATCCGAAGGCGCTCGCCCTCGCGCTTTCACGTGCGAAAGACACGCAGCGTTTCATGGGGCTCGAAATTTTGGAGAGCAGCGAAGATCAAGATCGCGGCGCGGTGAGATTTTTCGCGCGCGTATTCGAGCGCGGTGTCGACAAATCCTTCACCGAAAAATCCACGTTCGCGAAAGAAGGCGGTGCGTGGAAGTACGTGGACGGCGAAATCGAAGAGTGAACGAAATCAGCGCAGTTTTTGCGCCATTTTCGGTGCGCTCGCGAAATCGCGTCGGACGAGCGAGCGAAAATTCGCGCGTCCTCACGGGCCGAAAAATCGGCACGCGGCCTGCCTCGAGCGCGTGATGCGCGTGACAACGACGCGGCCAAGCCCAAGGCGGAGTAATCTTGGTCCATGCCCTGGGTGAAAATTCCTGCCGAGAACCATCCCCTCTTTCACGCTGCGCTCCCGAAAGATCCGCGCATCGAAACGGTGAAGATGTTCGGCGGCGTCTGCGCGAAGTTGAACGGCCACATGTTCGCGGGGCTCTTCGGGCGATCGAGCATGGTGCTTCTGAGCGATTCCGATCGCGCTGCTGCGTTGAAGCTGAAAGGCGCGGAGCCGTTCGATCCGATGGGCGACGGTCGCATGCGCAGTGACAAAGTGCTCTTGCCCGAGAGCGTGATGAGCGAGCCGGCGACGCTTCGGAAATGGCTCGCGCGTGCTTTGTCCGCGGCCGAGAAACTGCCGCCGAAAGCGAAAGCGAAAGCGAAAGCAAAGGCAAAGGCAAAGGCAAAGGCGACGAAGAAGGCGTGAGGGGCGCGCGCGTCGTGCGTCTTGCGCCTCGGTCGATCCTCCTCTGTTTGACGCTCGCGAGCGCTTGCAAGCGCGCGCCGGCTCCCGTCGTCGATGCCTCGGAGCCGCCGGCGTCTGCGTCCGCGAGCGCATCGACATCCGCTGCGCCCATCGACAGCTCCGGCACGTTCCTGGGGCGCGTGCCGGCGCAACCCATGAGCTATGAAGGTGCATGGTGGCTCGATCGCGCCGGACGCGACGCGGAGCAGAAACCGGAGCACGTGCTCGACGTCATCGGCATGCACGCGGGACAGACCGTGGCCGACATCGGCTGCGGATCCGGCTATTTTTCCCTGCCGATGGCGAAACGCGTGGGGCCGGCGGGTCGGGTGCTCGCCACGGATTTGCAACCCGAGATGCTCGCGCTCCTCGCGAAAAAAGTCGACGCGGCGAAGGTCACGAACATCACGCCCATCCTCGCGACGGTGGACGACGCGAAGCTGCCTCTACATGCGATCGACATCGTGCTCTTCGTCGACGTCTACCATGAGCTCACACATCCGATCGTCACCATGAGACAAGTGAGAGATTCGTTGCGTGACGGCGGAAAGGTCGTGCTCGTCGAATATCGGGCGGAAGACCCCAAGGTGGACATTCGGCCCGAGCACAAGATGACGCTCGTGCAGATCAAAAAGGAGCTCGCCGCGGAAGGATTCTCGTTCGTGGCGAGCGACGAGTCGCTGCCGAAGCAACGCATCGTCACGTTCGTTCCCGCGCCGCCGTGACGCGCACGCCTCCTTTGCTTCTTTCGCCGGATCGAGACAAGCTAGTGGTTGCATGTCGAAGCGCGCCCTTGGAATTCGCTCTTGGTTTTTCGTTCTGGTTCCTTTCGCAGTAGCAGGCACTCTCGCCGGCACGGGTTGCGGGCTGGACGACACCGTGATTTCGGCGGCGGTCGGAGGCTCCGACGGCGGCGGCGGTGACGCCACGTTCGACGGATCGGCGGGAGATTCCGGCGGCGTCGACGCGGGCCCGGGTGCGTGTGCGTCGAGCCCGTGCGAAAACGGCGGCACGTGCACCGACGAAAGCGACGGCGGATTTTCGTGCGCATGCGCCGCGGGTTACTCGGGCCCGACGTGCGCCACCAACATCGACGATTGCGTCACCGCCGACGGCGGCGGACCGTGTCTCAACGGCGGAACGTGCGTGGACGGCGTTGCGAAATACACGTGCAGCTGCCCCGCGGGTTACGCCGGAACGAACTGCGAAACGAACGTCGACGACTGCGCGAGCAATCCGTGCGCACACGGCACATGCACCGACGGCGTCAATACGTACACGTGCACGTGCACCACGGGATTCGCGGGCGCGAACTGCGACACGTGCGCGACGGACTACTATGGCTACCCCACGTGCACATTTTGCCAGGCCGCCACCACGTGCTCTGCCCACGGCACGTGCTCGGCCAGCGGTAGCTGCTCATGCAGCACGGGTTTCACCGGCACGAGCTGCAATGCGTGCGCGACCGACTACTACAATTATCCGACGTGCACGTTCTGCTCGGCCTCGACGACGTGCAGCGGTCACGGCACCTGTACGAGCACAGGAAGCTGCAGTTGCTCGTCCGGATACAGCGGCGCCGATTGCGGTACCTTCAGCGGCACGTACTCGGGCAGCGCCGACATGCCGCACACGAACGGCCCGGCCGACACCGTGCCGCAATACGGACAAGTGAACGGCACCGCGGCGTTCAGCACCAACACCGCCAACAACCGCATCACGCCCGGCGCTGCGACCACGCTTACGAAGCTCACGTTCGGACCTCCGACCGGTACAATCGGCACTCGCACCTGGACGGCCACCGTCATGAAGAACGGCGCGACGACCGCGCTGACGTGCACGATCGGCTCGGGCGGAAACACCTGCAACGTGACCGCGAACGTGTCGCTCAACAACACCGACCAGATCAACATCCAGGTCGTCCAGGATCAGAACACCAACACCGCGCGCACGGCGGCCTGGAGCATCGACTACACGCAGCCGTGATGCGTCGATCGCGTTCGTAATCGCCGCGCTCGTGCGTTCGCGCTAGGCTCTTCGCGGAGACATCGAATCATGGCGCACTGGGAACATCGGCCCGAGCCGAAGTGGCAATCATTCCAATTCAATCAGCCGTACGCGAAGGGCCTGAAGCGCCTCAAAGAAGAAGTGCTAGCGAAAACGGATTTCGATCCGGCCACGCTTTGGCAATGGGGAACCATGCAGGCGATGGCCCTCATCGAGATCCTCAAGTCATGTGAGGCCGAGCTCGGCAAGCATGGCCAGGAGATCGTCTACAAGGCGCTTCACAAAACCGGATACGACATCGGTCGACAGATTTTGGAGGGCGTGACCTTGCCGCCCGATCTCACCGAGGCC